>NZ_RCXU01000019.1:0-87497 GCF_004167315.1 Blautia sp. aa_0143 | reverse complement strand
TTCCGTAGCCCGAAGGCCCTCCCCCTGCACCCCCACCCTCTTGGGCACGGAAGTAATTCTTCGTTGTTGTGTGTGCTGCGTTGTTGACTTTTGTCTGTATGCTGCGGTACTCAAAATGGAACGTTGTGCCGATCTGGTTTCTGTATTTTTCGGTACTTATGGTGGTACGCTGTGCCGATCTGCGATCTGGTTCTGGGATTCTTCGGTACTTATAATGGTACACTGTGCCGATCTGCGATCTGGTTCTGGGATTCTTCGGTACTTATAGTGGTACGCTGTGCCGATCTGCAATCTGGTTCTGGGATTCTTCGGTACTTATAGTGGTACGCTGTGCCGATCTGGTTCCTGTATTCTTCGATATTTATGGTGATACGCTGTGCCGATCCCGTTTCTGTATTCTTCGATACTTATAGGAATATTCTGTACCAGTCTGACATTTCAGGACAGGACGCCCAGTCCGCTTCCATCCCCCGCATGTTTTTTCCTGTCGGTTGGAAGCGTCAGCCAGAGGAAGGTGGCATCGGGCCGGGCTGCTGCGGAGGAGGGGTGATTACTACTTGGGCTGCGGGAGACGGCGTTATTGCGGCAGGGTCTGCTGTCTGAGCCGCAGGCGAGTTCTGGCCCTGCCGCAATGCTTTTAGCCGTCTCACGGAGCCCTAGTAGTATCCCCCGACGGAGTCCCTGCCTGGAGCGATGCCACCTTCCTCTGGCGTTCCTCTATACATCCACCTCTCAAAACCTCAAAAACATCCCCGACTGCATCCACTCCCGGAGCGATGCCACCTTCCTCTGGCGTCCCTCTATACATCCGCCTCACGAGTCCACAAGCCCTTCCCGGACCCGCTCCGTAAGACTGTCTCCACCCTTACGATACCAATCTTCCACAAAAGAGTCAAAAGAGCTCACAGGCATCCTCCCCATAATGATCTGGATAAATGCGTTCTTCTCCAGCAAACGCAAAGTCTGAGGAATCTCCCCGTCACCATCCCCCAGATACTTCTTCTCCGGAGCACGGTAATTCGCATCCACCAGAAGCCCCACCGCCGAGATCCTGGACTTATACGCCGCCCAGGCCTCTACCGAAGGCACCTCCGCCTCAAGATACTCCTTACACGCATCAAAATAAGACGCCTCAATGGCACTGAGATCCTCCCTGGTCTTCTTATCGCCCGGACTGTAAAGAACCTCACGGATATGCTTTGTCACTATATAAGTAGCCTCATTATAATCCACATTGATCATTAGCGGACGCGCCGTAGGATCCACATTCAAGGCAAAATAAGTGTTCATCTCATCCGCATCCTCTGCCTCATATCTGGAATGGTCAAACAACACACTCAAAATCTTCATTGCGATCTCCGGATGCTCATACCCTTTACGCACAACTACATATTTATTATCTCGAAACGTAGAGTATACCTCCACAGTCCGCTTTACATCCGCAGTCAGATAATACGGTTCCCAGTCTGCCTCTTTATTCTTCCGATACTCATCCATAAGAGGATTATTCGGAGTCCACCAGAGCCCGAAAAACGCTCCGCATTTTCCATTCACCACCAGATCACGGATATTATTCTGTGCACGTAAAGCAAAATCCGAATCCAGTATTCCCCGCCTGTAAAGCTCTCTGAGATACCCCAGAGCCTCCTTTGTCTCCTCCGTCAGCGATCCATAGACAATTTCTCCATCTGCATTTTCAATCCACTGCTGCGGATATGCCCCGAACTTTTCAAACACAGAATCCACCGAATAGCTGGTGCTGACCGTGCCCACAAGTCCCGGATCACAGACAAGTCCCACAGGATCTTCACCATCCTCTGCACCCATCCGGTTTTCCTGAAACGCACGGATCACTGAAAAAGCCTCTTCCAGTGTCTTCGGTTCTTTCAGTCCCAGCTGCTCTATCCAGTCACGTCTCAGCCATAAAAGTTGCGGCCCATCATCAATAGCAGTCTCCGGAAGTGCAAACAGTTTTCCGTCAAAAGTCCCGGATGCCAAAAGTTCCTCTCCATAGCTCTCATACATTTCCTTTATTTTATCGGAAGCGCAGCTTTTATATACTTCCGTCAGATCCTCGATAAGATCATTTTCAACCAGTTCTTCCAGAGTTTCCCTGTCCGACACCAGAAAAATATCCGGAAGATTCCGATCTTTGACCAGGATGTTCAGGGCTTCGTCATACCGCTCCTCACTCTCCATAAAAACATTCTTATTCTGAATATTCAGTGTTTTTTTCAGATACCGGGTATATGCATTGTCCTCATAAGTCTGCCCGTCCGGAAGATTAGAATTATTAGCCCCTTTCATCTGTCCCAGAGTATAAGTTACAAGCTCCGGATATTTCCCCAGAGGCGTGGTTTCTGCCTGTTCCCAGCTCTTACTGTTCTTTTCGGACAGAACATCTATATCTGTTTTTTCCATTTCTGCAGTTCCTAAAGAACACCCCGTCAAAAGTGCCAGGCTCAGTATCGTACTCAGAAATACCACTGTTTTTCCCAGACTAAGTCTCATCTTTTTTTACCTCTTTCGGGATCCTCATATCAACGCTTGTCCCCTCACCTACCTTGCTCAGGATCCGGATGGCATATTTCTCTCCATATAAAATGCACATACGGTCATTGACATTTTTAAGGCCATAGCCTTTTGCCTGATATGTGAGCAGCTTTTCTGCCTGCTCCTGCTCCATCCCTATTCCGTTATCTTCAACCCGGATCACTACATCTCCATTCTCTTCAAAGAAATAAAGTTTCAGAAGCTTTTCCCCTTCCTCCTTCACATCCAGGCCATGCTCCAGAGCATTCTCAACGATGGGCTGCAGGGCAAGCTTCGGAACCAACTCCTGCTGCACAGACGGATCGATATTCCACTCCACCTTAAAATCATTGTCATGCATGATCAGCTGGATTTCCAGATAAGCTTCGATATTCCGAATACAGGTTTCCACAGTCACCATATCTGCTCCCTTACTGAGCGCTGTCCGGTAAAATGTAGATAATGCCAGTGTCACACGGCTGATCTCCTTCTGACGGCTCTTAATCGCCATCCAGTTTATAATAGAAAGAGAATTATAAAGAAAATGGGGATTGATCTGGGCAGTCAGCGCTTTCAGTTCAAATTCCTTCAGAGCGATCTTATTTTCATACACTTCTTCGATCAGTCGATTAATTTCATCCATCATATGGTGAAAGCTTCTCACCAGCTGTCCTACCTCATCTCCAGAATCACTGTAAACCGTAACTTCACGGCTTCCCTGGTTCACCTGTTCCATATTTCTGGTAAGCTGCTCAATCTTTCTGGTAAACAGCTTAGAAAACGTCATTCCAAGCACAATGATGATCACAACACAGAAGCCGATCAGTGGGATCTCACTGATCAATACTTTTGAAACCGAGCTCTCGATCACAGCCGGAGGTTTGTAAAAATAATAGGTCCATCTTGTTTCATGTCCGCTGCTGCTGACATAGGTATATTCTTCCCTCAGACGATCCAGCTTTTTTGAGGTTTCTTTCTGTGCTGAAATATCACTGGCCGCCAGATTTTCTCCATGATAGACGATATTTTGCTGATCATCCACCACAAAGCCGCCGGAATTCCGTTCAATAATATTAGCCAGAGGCTGGAATACTTTTCCGTAATCCAACAAAATACAGAGCACAGCCTCCCTGATCTTACCATCATATATTTCCCTGACTGCCGCGATCTGACGATTATCCCGGTCCACGATCCACTGAACCGTCACGGTATTATTTAATTTGTCACTCCACCATTCCCCATCAACCTCTGAAAGCGGAGCCAAGGTATATTCATGGCGCACGGGAATGCTTTCTGCAAAAAGATGTATCCCCAGAATTGCTTCGTGGTAGGATTTCGGCACCGTCAACAGCGGATCCACAACTTCCGTATACTGTTCATATGCAGTATAACGATCCATATCTTTGTTGAAGATCACCTCCTGGATTTCAGGAGAATAGGTAAGATAATTCAAAAGGCTGGCATAAATTTCGATCTGCCCGTCAATGTTTTCTCTGGTCTGCTCCAAAATGGAGTACATATCCTCCATCTCATTTTTCCGTACAAGACTACTCATACGACTGTGACTATACAGTGCCAACACAGTCATCGGCACCAGGGATACCACCACAAGAAGATTTGTCAGCTTGTACCGGTATTTCATATTATTATACTTCTTCAGAAGACTCTTCATCCTCATTGTTTCCTTTCCGATAGGACTCCGGGCTGCTTCCGTAATATTCCCGGAAGCTCCGGCAGAAATACGAAGAATTGGCAAATCCAACCTGCTCGCTGACCATGGCTACTTTCATGTTGGTAGTTCGTAGAAGCTCCTTGGCCTTTTCCATGCGGAACACACGGATAAAACGATTCAGGTTCATCCCCGTCTCCTTCTTGAAAATAAAGCTGAGATAGCCGGACGAAAGGTATACCTTTTCTGCCAGTGTTTCCAGATTCAGATCTTCCGCATAGTGATTGTAAATATAATTTTTGACTGCTGCCACCTCATCTCTGGATTCGCTCATGGAACGGTCTAGGAACTCCTCGTACTGGCGGATATTTTTTTCTGTAACCTCAATGATCTCCTGAATGGTAGAACAGCCATACAGATGATCCACCTCCAGATCCAGCCTGTGCTCTCCGGCAAAACGATTCTCCTGAAACAGCTCCCTTATCACATTGGAAAAAACAAATTTCACATACATGGCCGAAAACTGGGTATTGGACTGATATTTGGATGCCAGGCTGCGGAAATGGCTCCACAGCTGCTTCACATCCTTTCTGGAAATATCTTCTGAGATTTTTTCCATAAGCCTGGAATCCTGCTCCTCTTCTCCGGTATTTTTTTCCTCGTCCTCCTCGCTGGTATAGACATGAATATCCGGATGATAAAATTTTTCTTCCATCTGCTGCTCCAGCTGTTCCATGATTTCCGGCAGTTCCTGATATCCGTCAAAACGCCGGCTTACAGCCAGATGAAAGCGAACAGGATGAAGGCGCTTCAGAAGATTATAGACATTTTTTGCCACAAGGACATAATCACAGTACACATCCTTAAAAAGAAGCAAAGACTGACGGCCATTAAGATTCAAATAGAAGAAAGAACGGCGAAGCTCTTCCCGGATCTCAAGGGGAACCTCATCACTGGCAGAATCAAAAAAAGCTTCATCCGATTCAATAAGAATTGCACAGTGCCACTGCTCCCAGACAGAAAAATCCACAATTCCTTCCGCTTCCTTCAGACGCTCCTGATCTCCGGAATAAATGTAGCCCAACAGAAAATACTGCTGAAGAAAGCTCTTTTCTTTTATGGACTGCTGCTCTTTATTTTTCCGGGATGCGATCTCCTTCTGAATCTTCTGTATGGTGTCATGAAAGCGGTCCGGATCCACCGGTTTCAGTACATAATCCGTCACACCATAGCGGATCGCCTCCTGAGCAAAAGCAAAATCTCCATAACCGCTGAAAATGATAATTTCCAGATCCGGATATTCCTCTCTTGCTTTTTTTGAAAGCTCCAGACCATCCATATGCGGCATTTTGATATCTGTCAGCATCAGATCCACCGGATGCTTTCTCAGCTCATTTAATGCCAGCTTGCCATTAGCCGCCTCATAAATCTCCCACTCTCCCTCCTCCATAGACAGAAGAAAGCGGATTCCGTCACGTTCCAGTTTTTCATCATCTACCACCAAAACTCTGTACATTCCTCATCTCGCCAAATATGGCCTGATCCACGTAAAAGCACGCAGATCAGGCCGTTTTTCTTTCATTTTAACATTATTCAACTAATTTGTCAGCCCTTAACAGCTCCTGCAATCACACCTTCAATGATATATTTCTGGCATGCAAGATAGAAGGCAATGATTGGAATGATGGAAAGGACAAGAACGCCCATCATCGCTCCCATATCAATGGTTCCGTAACCGCCCTTCAGATACTGGATGGCAATGGAAATGGTTTTATATTTCTTGATATCAAGTACCAGATATGGAAGAAGATAATCATTCCAGATCCACATGGTTTCCAGGATCGCTACAGTTACACAGGTCGGTTTCATAACCGGAAGAACCACTTTAAAAAATGTCTGGATCGGGGTACAGCCATCGATCATGGCAGCTTCTTCGATCTCGATCGGAATGGATTTTACAAAACCGCTGAACATAAATACCGCAAGTCCTGCTCCATATCCAAGATAAATGATGATCAGTCCCCACGGAGTATTCAACTTCAGGATGTTTGCGATCTTGGAAAGAGTAAACATTACCATCTGGAATGGTACGACCATGGAAAACAGGCACAGCATGTACATGGTTTTTGTCAGCGTGTTGGTAACACGGTTGATGTACCAGGCACACATGGAGGTACAGAGCAAAATTACCGCAACAGAAAATACTGTGATAAATAATGTCCATCCAAATGCCTGGAAAAATCCGGTTTTTGTGAGACCATTTACATAGTTTTCCAGACCTACGAACATTTTATCCGTTGGGATTGCAAAGGGATAACGGCTGATGTATGCTTTTTTCTTAAAAGAATTGATCAAAACCAGAAGGATCGGGAAAATATAAGCAACAGATACCACACTCAGGATCGCAGTCCACAGACCGCTGAATTTTACTTTTTTATTCATTACTGCTGTACCTCCTTACTTCTTGTGAGACGATTCTGGATCATGGCAATTGCTCCAACCAGGATAAAGAAGATCACGGCCTTCGCCTGTCCTACACCTTCCCATCCGGTACGTCCATAGAAGGTATTGTAAATATTCAGTGCAAGCATTTCTGACATATTGGAAGGCTCACCATTTGTAAGAGCAAGGTTCTGGTCAAAAAGCTTGAAGGAGTTGGTAAGTGTCAGGAAAGTACAGATGGTGATGGACGGCATGACCATAGGAATGATCACATGCTTCAGAAGCTGTCCTTTGTTCGCACCATCGATCTGTGCAGCCTCGATCAGTTCACCCGGGATATTCTGGATACCTGCAATGTAAATGATCATCATATATCCGATCTGCTGCCAGCACATCAGGATCACAAGACCCCAGAATCCGTAAACAGAAGAATATGTAAGTGTTTTATTGATCTGAAGAAGCAGACCGTTTAACAGAAGCTGCCATACATAACCAAGGATGATTCCACCGATCAGGTTTGGCATAAAAAATACAGTACGGAATATATTGGTTCCTTTGATCTTCTTGGTCAGAAGCAACGCAACTGCAAAACCGATCACATTGATCAGAACTACTGATACAACCGTAAATGCGGTGGTGTACCATAATGCATGTCCAAAGGTTCCATCCTCAGTAAAAATCTTCACATAGTTCTGTAATCCCACGAATTTTGCATCCGTTACTGTGGTAAATTTACAGAAGGAAAGATATACGCCCATGATAAAGGGAACGATAAATCCAATGGTAAATGCCAGCAGGGTAGGCAGGACAAAAACCGGAAAATACTTTTTCATCATCTTATTCTGCATGTTTTCTCTTCCTTTCTCCTGAGGATGCATCCTTCCCTACTTTACACATCCTCTCTTCATTAAAAGAGGCAGGCGGAAACCGCCCACCCCTTCGTGATCACGTTTCAGTTATACCTTATCAGCCTTCATTTGCTGCTTTGTACTCTTTTGCCCATCCGTCAACAAATGCAGTTTTCACAGCATCCCACTCGCCGGTACCCTGTGCATACTCAAGCATTGCACTGCCGACCTGGTTTTTCCACTCTTCAGAAGGCATGGTTGTAAAGTTCCATGAAACCGGAGTTTTACCAGCTTTTACATATTCGTCGGCTGCTTTTACAAGCGGATTTGCAGACTCATAATTCTCATCAAAGGTCTTGAATGGTGTTGTAAATCCCATTTCCTGGCTTATAGATTCTCTTCCTTCATCACTTGTGATAACCCAGCTGAGGAAATCAAGAGTTGCCTGGATATCCTTCTCATCTGCTTTTTTGTTTACGCACCAGTAGTTCTCACTGCCTGTGCAAAGTCCCTGGTCCTCTTCACCATCTACACCAATATAGATTGGAAGCATTCCCATATCCTCGTCTGCTACTTCGTTATCTTTGATGTTATCATAAGCCCAGGTTCCATTCTGATAGAACACAGCCTCTCCAAGACCAAATTCAGCATTTGCATCATCGATAGTCTTGCTGGAAAGAAGGCTTGGCTCACAGGTAGAATCTGTGATATAAAGATCAAACAGGTTCTTGAAGTTGTCAAGATAGGTTCCTTTGATCGCATCTGTGGATGTGATTCCGTCTTCTTTGTACTCATAATAGATTGGAAGGTTTGCAAGGTGCGTCTTGAAGCGCCAGTCACTGGAAGAATCAAAGCCTGCGGAAGTAAATGCACCGTCAACTCCAAGGTCATCTTTCTTAGCCTGGATATCATCTGCAACCTTCTTTAATGTCTCAAAATTGTTGATCTCATCTGCAGACTTGATCACAGCGCCATCCATCTCACAGTATTTCTTAAGAAGCGCTTTGTTGTAAATAATTCCATATGTTTCAATTACATAGGCGATACCGTCAACTGCACCGCTGTCCTCCTTCAGTACGAAATCGTCACTCTCCACATTTTTGTAAACATCGCTGTCTTTCAGGTCATAGCAATAATCCTTCCAGGATGCAAGTCCAACCGGTCCGTTAACCTGGAACAGTGTCGGAACCTCATCCTTGGCCATCTCTGATTTCAGAGTAGACTCATAAGTTCCGGAAGCAGCTGTAACAACGGTAACCGGTACACCAGTCTCATCGGTGTATTTCTTTGCCAGGTCTGACCACTGATCTGCCTGCTCCGGTTTAAAATTCAGATAATAAACAGAGCCTTCACTGTCATCCCCTTTTGCCATAGCAGGAACTGCCGGGATCATGGTAGCTGCCATTAAAGCTGCAAGACCAAATGCTGTTGCTTTTTTCATTCTCATAATCGTACCTCTCCTTTACCTTATATGATATTCAATTTGTTTCGCGGATATGCTTAAAACGTCCATTTCGCATATTCCTGACCGATAAGCTTCAAATCAGCTTCTCGATTAACTTGATATTATTGTAAATCGAAGAGGTCATTTTCACTATATAAAAAAATCAAGAAACATGTTGATTTTTTTATATAGTAAAAATATTGATATTTTACCATGAAAAAAGAAGCCGGAACAGGCTTGCTCCCATTCCGGCTTCTTCCATATATTATTTTCGATTCATCATGCTTTATTGACAGATCCGAAAAGCTCCATTTTCTCTTTAACAGTAGCTTTGATCGCTTCTGCTCCAGGTGCAAGAAGCTTACGTGGGTCATATCCTTTACCCTGCTGATCCTTACCCTCTTCAATGTATTTACGTGTAGCTTCAGCAAATGCAAGCTGGCACTCTGTATTTACATTGATCTTGGAAACACCAAGGCTGATCGCTTTCTTGATCATGTCTGCCGGGATACCTGTACCACCGTGAAGAACAAGCGGCATATCTCCTGTCAGTTTCTGAATAGCATCCAGAGTCTCAAAGCTTAAGCCCTGCCAGTTAGCCGGATATTTTCCGTGAATGTTACCGATACCAGCTGCAAGGAAGTTGATTCCAAGATCTGCAACTCTCTTGCACTCCTCAGGATCAGCGCACTCGCCCATACCAACAACACCATCTTCCTCGCCACCGATGGAACCAACCTCTGCCTCAAGAGACATGTTGTGCTCAGCAACGATCTTAACCAGCTCTTTAGTCTTAGCTACGTTCTCATCGATCGGATAATGAGATCCGTCGAACATAATGGAAGAGAAACCAGCCTCAACACATTTCAGGCATCCATCATAGCTGCCGTGGTCAAGATGAAGAGCAACCGGAACAGTGATGTTCAGCTCTTCCATCATACCGTTAACCATACCTACAACAGTCTTATAACCTGTCATGTATTTACCGGCACCCTCGGAAACACCAAGGATTACAGGAGAGTTGAGCTCCTGAGCTGTCTGAAGGATAGCTTTTGTCCACTCAAGGTTGTTGATGTTGAACTGACCAACTGCATAATGGCCTGCTTTTGCTTTTTTCAGCATTTCTGTTGCGTTTACTAACATGATAAAATCCTCCTAACCTGTATTAGGATACGGAAAAACCGTGTCCTTTATATCCAACCGTACTCATAATAGCAGATTTCCTTTGGTAAGTCCAGTATTTTACCAAAAATGCTGATGCTGTGGGAATTATTATTTTTTTTGAGAAAAAGCTTGCAATTTTATCAAATGTTATATATAATACATTTGTTGTTCACGGATGGATTCCCGAGTGGCCAAAGGGGGCAGACTGTAAATCTGTTGGCACCGCCTTCGAAGGTTCGAATCCTTCTCCATCCAGCGAATTTAGCTCTTACATCTTTGCGATGTAGGAGCTATTTTTTTGTGCAAAAAGAAAACCGCAAAGGGGCCGCAAAGCCGCGGCCCCTCTGCACACCCCTCGGGCTTTTTTTAAGGAGTTCTTGGTTGTGGATGAGGGGAGGGTGTTGACTTGTGTCTGTATGCTTGGATATTGGATGTGGGACGCTGTGCCGATCTGGTTCCTGTATGCTTCGGTGTTGATTGTGGGACACTGTGCCGATCTAGTTTCTATATGCTTCGGTGTTGATTGTGGGACACTGTGCCGATCTAGTTTCTGTATGCTTCGGTGTTGGATGCGGGGTGCTGTGCCGATTTATTTTTTTGGGGATACGGCCGGCTGCTTTATTGGTTATGGATTGTTTTGAGGCCGTTTTCTGTATGCTTCGGTGTTGGTTGTGGGATGCTGTGCCGATCTTGTTCCTGTATGCTTCGGTGTTGGACGTGGAACGCTGTGCCGATTTATTTTTATATATTGTGTTTTTTGGGCACTGGGCAGAATGTACATTCGCTTCTATTGTCTGCTCTCTGCGGTTGAATTTTCAGCCGGGGATGTGGCAACAGTATGGGCTGCTGCGGAGGAGGTGTGATACTGCTTAGGCTGCGGGGATCGGCGTTATTGAGACAGGGGCTGCTGTCTGAGCCAGAGGCGAGTTCTGCCCCTGTCTCAATGTTTTTAGCCGATTTCCGGAGTCTTAGCAGTATCCGCCGACGGAGCCCTGCCCGTACCGCTGCTACATCCCCGGCGTACGGTTCATTCAATCCACCACACAAAGAAAAAGACGGCCACCCCCAAAAGCGAGACAGCCGTCCTTTCCTCACACATCATACATAGGAAATCGAAACACCGAAAAAAAATCTATTTGTTAACTCTGTTAACCGTATTACCATCCAGAAAAGCCTTGATATTATCAACCGTAATATCCATGATCCTCTGTCTGGAAGCCTGAGCAGCCCAGGAGATATACGGAGTGATGATGCAGTTTTTAGCCTTGAGAAGCGGATTATCCCCCTTGATCGGCTCAGTAGAAACAACATCAAGACCAGCAGCATAAACCTTCCCACTATTCAGAGCATCTGCCAGATTCTGCTCAACAACAAGCTGACCACGGCTGTTGTTGATAAGGATAACTCCATCCTGCTTCCTTTGTTTGCAAGAACGATAACATCTCCCGGCTGAGCCATATCCAGTGCTTTATGGAACAGAAGATTATCTCCTGCCGGTGCATTTACTGTAAATGCAGTTCCCAGAAGTCTTGCCTTCGGGTTCAGCGGGAAAATACTGGAATCTACGGCAGCGATCTTTCCACAGTTATCATCAATATTTGCAACTGGAATTCCACGGAAGGCTTCTACTAATTCTTTTGACGGTCTTTCAAAGTTTCGTCTGATCCTACATCCTAATGCCATATGAAAACCTCTCTTCTTTTGATTTTCTTTTTTAATTGTATTTATCATATCATACAAGCTTACTATTGAATAACGAATAATTTCTCTGTATAATATAAATAATTTTTATATTATCAAAGCTTAAACCACCCTATAGACAACACCAAAGAAAAGGAGCTGTTCATATGAATCTTGCTGAAATCGAAACCTTTCTCACCATTGTAAATACCAAGAGCATCACCCGTACAGCGGATCTTCTTTTTCTTTCCCAGCCTACTGTCAGCCACCGGCTCACATCTCTGGAGAACGAACTGGGTTTTCCCCTTGTGATCCGTCAGAAAGGCCACAAGCAGGTGGAACTGACTGCCAAGGGAACAGATTTTATCATCCTTGCAGAACGCTGGATGTCTCTCTGGAAGGAAACTATGGAGCTGCAGCGCAATCAGGATTCCCTGCTGCTTACCATCGGCTGTACAGACAGCCTGAACGTAGCTGTTTTCGCACCACTGTATGACAGGATCTTAAATGAGCAGACCAAGCTGGACCTGAACATCGAGTCCCATCATTCTTCAGAGCTCTACGGTCTTCTTGGAGAACACAGCATTGATATCGGATTTGTCTACCACAAATTGCATTACAAGAATATCATAACAGAGAAAATCTTCGAAGAAAAACTTTATCTGATACAATCGGATCAGCCAGTGATTCCGGCTCCGGCAATACATACCGATGAGCTGGATCCATCCCTGGAGCTGTTTTTAAGTTGGGATGACAATTATCAGATCTGGCATGACCGCTGGCTTTCCTCCGCTTCCAGGCCTCACATTGCGGCAGATACCATCACACTTTTGGACCGTCTCTGGAAAAAACCGGGAAACTGGATGGTCGCACCACAGTCTGTGATCCTGGAGCTTTCCCATTACCGGCCTCTTTTTATCAGTGAACTGAAAAACACACCGCCAAACCGTGTCTGCTATAAGATCAAGCATAAATATCCAAAGTCCACTAGCAAACGTGCCGTGGAATTCTTCGAAAATGCACTGGAAGACTTTCTTGCAGAATCCACTCCGTCCTTCCCGATCGGCCAGGTATGGGAACGACAGAAATAAAAAAACGGTAAGCACAAGTCCGTCAGGAAGATTTTCTGCTTTACCGTTTCTTCTTATTATATTATTTATACCAGGATTTTTGATCCACCGCTTTCCACCAAAAAAGCGGTGGGTATTTTTTATCTGATCATTTGTTTTTCAGCTCTTCCACTGCTTTTTTGATCCTTGCACATGCTTCCTGAAGATCCTATTTGTCACAAAAATTGTCATAAAAGAGCCACGCCCGATAAAGGGAATGGCTCTGATTATTACATTACATTTTCAAGCTTTTTTATTTCATTCTGTACTCTTGCAGCATCTACGTGATTGTATATGTTCATTGTAATGCTTATGTCACTATGTCCCATGATCATTTGTAAAACTTTGATATCTAGGCCAGCTTCTGCACATCTGGTGCAAAACGTATGCCTCAGCATATGTGGATGTGTCAAGTATAGGACAAAAAAATTTTATTTTTTTCTGCCGAAGACTATCTGACGTTTCCATCAGGTAGTCCCAGCACCTTTATTATCTTCTGATAAATCATTCTTGTCCTGCTCAAGTTATCTCTGTTCTGAAAAAATATCGTCAAAATTCCATTCGATTTCAATTTCATCCTGAATCAGAGAAACAGCAGCACCCGTCACTGCAATCAGCCCCACTCTCCAGTTCATACAGGTAAGCCACAAAAGAATACAGATAAAATTCAGATGCGCACTGTTCCATGTGCATGTCTGAAAAACAAATCATCACACCTGACATTACTCAGTAAACCGTCATAACGCCCTCTCCTGTCGCATCATTTAACATAAGAACAGCACAATTCTCATTCTGAATCACAGGCTTCACATTACTTCCAAGACTTGCAATTTCATTTACATTCAAATTTCTTCTCCTTTCACATAGTGGTATTTTTTATGTTAGTTTTATCTAACCTTTTTCTATTATCTTAACATGAGAATCGAGCATTATCCAGACCTGAACGGACGGCAATAATCCATTTAGACAAAAATAAAGTTCCAGACTTATTATCTGAAACTTTATTATAAATCCAGCATCATTGCATTACTTCACACAACGGAAATATACCATAGAACCGTCAACATGGATATCCGTTTCTTTATATAGCTTTTGAAGGATATCTCTCAGCTCTTTCTCCGTCTGAAACGGTGGAGAAAAACACCCTTTCTTTGCAAGAATATTTTTTACCAGCCAATCTGTCCGTTTCAATTTTCCCCTGATATAAAAACAGGCAATGAAATCGCCGCCTGGTTTCAAAACACGCCATATTTCATGAAATGCTTTTTGCTTATCAAGAAATGTATGAAAACCATTCATACTGACAACGGTATCAACAGATTCATTCTCCATTTGCAGGTTTCCCACCCCCCTGAATACATTTGATATGCGCATGACTACCAAGTCTTTTTCTGGCTTGTTCAAGCATATCCATGCTGTAATCAATACAAGTAATATGTGCATTTTTCAGAGAGCTCCATTTGTTTTCCGTAAATATAGCAGTTCCAACCGGAACATCAAGAAGATTTCCTGAAAAGTCATCAGGAACATATGATAAAACTTTTCGTGCTATATCATTATCATCCGTGCCACTCCAAAATAGCTTAATATACAGTTTGCTGAAAATATTTCTTTGCGTAAGAACATCGTCATATATATTTTTTGATGTTTCATAAGCATTTTGTATTTTGTCTGCCATATTACCCTCCAAATTTAATTTTAATTCTAAAAGCTTAAAACTATCGTTCTCTAATCTTCCTGACATTACGATTCATGAGGTGTCTTCCAATATGTCTATAAGCAAATGCTTTAAAGGCTGAAATTTCTTGATGATGTTCCTTCAACAGTTCATCTGGACAATCATAAACACCAAAATCCTGATTGATTCCCTCGCTCTGAATATAAGTATTGTTCCTATCAAACTCAATAATGAGATTTCTGAAATCCTTGACTGCTACTCCATAACCGCAAAATGCACCTGTACATTCCGAATTTTGTTCCTGTAACTTCTTTATGTAGGTTTTATCCAAAATGAAAGCTTCCAGTTCGTACCACTGATTTTCGAAATTAATTTCTACCCAGCTATGGAAAATACTTTTTGGAGCATTACGGTAAACAAACCCGGTCATAGCCCCTTTCTGCAATCTTTTATCAATCGTAAAACCATGTACTCTGCATGGAATATTGCAGGCACGTAAAAGTGCCATAAATAAAGTTCCTTTTGTATTACATTGTCCATAACCATCTGCAAGTACTTTTGAAGCTGAAATTCCGTCATCAATATTATATCCAAATAAAACATCATCTCTTACATAGTTGTAGATTGCCTTAATCCTTTCAAATTCACCCATTTCCTTCCATTTCATATTTTGAATAAGTTTTTGAATTGCCGGATTAGAAAAATCAACCATTCGTGTTTCCCTAAGATACTTATCTTTCATTTCCTATCGCCTTTCCCATAGGTTTTCTCACAACACAATGCATTCGCATACCTTTACGAATTTCAAATTTTTCTACTTTTAATCCTGCTTTTTTGCAACATTTTATGACCACATCTCTTGTTGGCACTTGGACATCTCCATGTCCGCATATATTTGCCAACGGCATTTCCAATGTATTCATTAGCCATACCAATACTTTATTGTCACTGGTCACATCTCTCAGTATCAATCTTCCATTTGGGCGAAGACATCTTTTCACACTGTCAAAAAATGCCTGTGGATCCGGATAATGATGGAAGCTCATAGAACAAATAATTGCATCAAATGAATCCTTTTCAAAAGGAAAGTTCTCACAGTCTCCTACAACAAATGTTGTATTTGGTATATTTTTCTTTTTTGCCTGTTCAATCATTGCCGGAGTCAGATCCAGTCCTGTATAATGCCGGTCTGGATGTTTTTCTGCTAATAAAGAAATCATTGGAGCAGGCCCACAGCCTGCATCTAATAAATCTCTAAATGGCTCCTTCTCTAATTCTTCCAGAATATCCGGATAATCTTTCTTGCACATTTCGTAAATGCCAGCATGGTTACTTTCATATCTTCCTGCTGCTTTTGTAAACTCTTTAATTGACAATTTTTTATATTCTTCATTTTTCATGCTTTTTCTCCAATCACTGTACCTTTTTCGCCTTGCATCCGCATTTCTTCATTTTTTTCATATAAGCATAAAACTGCTTATGCAATTCCCTCATTTCATCTGGTGCCTTCATAGCATGTTGATACATAAATTTATCTCCAAAACTGCTTCCAAATGTAACTGCCAGCATAATCGTCAGAAATGACAATGGTAAAAAGCGAAAAATATTCATTTTCCATGGTGACAGTTTACCCTTTTGTTTTCGCAAAAAATTAAAATTTCTTTTCAGCCTTTCTGCTGTTTTCCTCATGATTTTCCATTCTTTTCCCACTTTCTCCGGATCGTCTGATTCATAATACGCATCTGCAATCGGTACCACCATAGCAAGATGACAAAGCTGCCATAGATGCATATCCGTTACTTTCTGGTATGGTATATGAGCATGCCTCAATATCTCTGAAAACTGCTTAGTTCTTTCGGATTTATTTCCTGATATTTCTGCAAATGTTGTCGGCTGAATCAACCTTGGAGTAAGTGCTGCATCAAGGATACCATCATCATTTATACTTCCGCCTGCTCCTGGAAAAGCCGGTAATATTCTTCCTTTTCCGACAATGTCTTCCCATTTATTGTAACTGTCCAGTGAATTTATCATTGTAACAATCGTATTACTTTTATTATTTTTCAATTCAGTAAGTGCTTCATACAGCTGGTTTTCCCGGACAGTAAGCAAGACAAAATCATAAATATCATCGTTTGGTAGTTCTCCAAGAATCCTAATCTCTGCCTTTATTACTTCCTGATTTTTCTTATATTTCAATCCATTATTTCTTAAAGCCTCAAGTCTTTTACCTCTGGCATAAATATTTGTATCATAACCGGCTTCTGCAAATAAAGCCGCATACAAGGATCCAATCACACCAGCACCATAAATCAATATTCTCATAAGAATCTTTCCTCTCCTCTTACCCCAGTGCCACATCCAAGATCATCATCAAACTAAATCCAAGTGCAAAGAAAAGCGTACCGATATTCGAGTGCTGTCCCTGAGACATTTCCGGAATTAGTTCTTCAACCACGACATATAACATAGCTCCTGCTGCAAAGCTGAGTAAATATGGTAATGCCGGGATTACCAGCTGTGCGACAAGAATCGTCATTATTGCTCCAATCGGTTCAACGACTCCTGAAAGTACACCTCCCAGAAATGCCTTTCTCTTACTTTCACCCTCTGCCCTAAGCGGCATGGATATAATCGCTCCTTCTGGAAAATTCTGGATAGCAATTCCAAGTGATAAAGCAAGTGCACTTGTTGCTGTAATCTGTGCATTTTCAGCAAGAAATCCTGCATACATTACACCAACTGCCATACCTTCAGGGATATTATGTAACGTAACTGCCAACACCATCATCGTAGTACGGCCAAGTTTGCTTTTCGGTCCCTCTGTCTGATCACTTCCAACATGAAGATGTGGAATCAAATGATCAAGTGCGAGTAAAAACAATATACCAATCCAGAACCCAACAACTGCCGGAACAAACGATAAAGTTCCCATATTCTCAGATTGTTCAATTGCCGGAATCAGAAGACTCCAGATTGAAGCAGCAACCATTATACCTGCTGCAAACCCTGCAAGTGCACGTTGCAGTAACTTGCTAAGTGTTTTTCTCATAAAAAACACGCATGCTGCACCTAGCGTTGTTCCAACAAATGGAATCAGTATACCTTCAAAAACATTCATTAGCATTATATATTCCTTTCTGTATAGTCAAAAGTACTCTCACATCGTTCTGTTGTTAGCTTTAACTAACTACCATGTATAAAAGAAACCGTGCAAAAAGCAAACTGTAATTTCACACGGTTTTCCTTATGTTTAAGTATATCACTTACGAAATCATATAACAATATAATTCTTTTAACAATTTACAAGAGAAAGATCATCCATGTATGCACGATCTGCAAAAATCTCAGATGCTGTACGAAGTCCCTTGCTCTCAGCGATATCACCAAGAACTGCTCCTGCACAGTAATAAACGATCAGATCTTTGTCATACTCGCAGATTGCCTCACAGATCGCTGTGGAAATATCCTCGTCATACTGGCAGCCATTCCCCATTGCTCCATGAGGAGCGACATGCTGAAGCTTCATTCCGTAGCTCTTGGTAAATGCAGCCAGTGCTCCGATCTGGTATCTGACATAATTCTTAACTTCATCATGAGAGAGAACCATCTTTCTTCGTCCAAAGCCAAGAAGATCCGGATATCCAGGATGGGCTCCAACCATAACGCCACGTTCCTTTGCCATGCGGACTACCTTATCCATTACCATCGGATCGCCTGCATGCCAGCCACATGCTACATTTGCTGTTGTGACATATTTGATGATTTCTTCATCGCCGCCAAGCTTATATGCGCCAAAGCTCTCACCCATGTCACTGTTTAAGTCGATACTGTACATGTTGCTACCTTTCTTTACTTGTTGAAAGTATAACATGATAAATAAAAATAATAAAATAGATTATTTTTTCAGAATATATTAATATTTTCTATATTTCTTTTGCAATAAATTTTACTTTTCTTTGATCCGTTCTTTGAAAAGCTGTTGACAAAGATTTTTATATATGATTAAATAGTCATATGAACATTAATTCATATATTCATATAAAAAACAAACGAATCAGCAAGGAGAGTTCATATGGAAGAAAAATTAAAGAAAGATTCCATGAAGTCCGCAGATTCCTGCGGCTGCGGTCACGAGCATGCGCATCACAGCCATGATGAGCATGAAGAACATCACGATCATGAGCACCATCACCATGATGATCACTGCGTCTGTGGTTGCGAGAATCATGACCATGAAGATCATGAACATGAGCATCATCACCACCATGAGCACTGCGGCTGTGGTTGCGAGGATCAAAAACAAGAACATCATGAACACGAGCACCTTCACCACCATGACGAGCACTGCGGCTGTGGCTGCGAGGATCACGAACACGAACATCATGCACACGAGCACCTTCACCACCATGACGAGCACTGCAGCTGTGGCTGCGGGGATCACGAGCATGAGCACCATGGTCACTCCCACAATGCTCTCACCGCAAAGCGTGTCTACATTCTGGAGAACCTCGGCTGCGCTCACTGTGCTTCCAAAATGGAGGAACGGATCCAGGCTCTTGAAGGCGTCGAAAGCGCTACCATTACTTTTGCAACAAAACAGCTTCGCTTAGGGGCTGCAGATCCAGACGCTCTGCTTCCGCAGATCCGCAAGATCTGCACATCCATTGAGTCTGAAGTTAAAGTTGTTCCGAGAAATCCAGCTCCGGCAGCTTCCACTGACACAACAACCAAGACCTATCTTCTGGAGAATCTAGGCTGCGCTCACTGCGCTTCCAAAATGGAGGAACAGATTGCAAACCTTGAAGGCATTTCCGAAGCAACCATCACTTTTACAACAAAACAGCTTCGCTTAACTGCAAAGAATCCAGATCGATACCTGGATCAGATCCGTAAGATCTGTACATCCATTGAATCCGAAGTTCTTGTAAAAGAAAAGGATCCGAAGCCAAAGGCTCAGTCCCCAAAAACAGTGACTCACACAACCGCTTCCAAGAAGAAATTTTTCTCCAAGGAAAACATAGATATCATCTGCATTATCATCGGTGCAGTACTCTTCGTTGCCGGAGAGATCATGGAACACAAAGGCTTTGGTACCAGTGCCACTCTTCCTGTATTTGTGATCGCATACCTGGCGCTTGGGGGTGTTATCGTTGTAAAAGCTGCCAAAAACATCTCTCACGGACAGATTTTTGACGAAAACTTTCTCATGAGCATTGCAACACTTGCCGCTTTTGCCATCAATGATTCTGCTGAGGCCGTAGGCGTTATGCTCTTTTACCGCATCGGCGAGCTTTTTGAGGAAAAAGCCGTTGAACGAAGCCGCGGGCAGATCATGAATGCCGTAGACCTTCGTCCGGAAGTTGTAAACCTGGTCACAGGCGATGATATCCAGGTAATTCCCTCTGAAGAGGCTCAGATCGGAGACATTCTTCTGGTCCGTCCCGGAGACCGCATCCCTCTTGATGGTATCGTAATTGAGGGAAACAGCCGTATCGACACTTCTCCGATCACAGGAGAGCCTGTACCGGTTGCTGTAAATGAAGGTGATGAGATCACTTCTGGTTGCGTCAACACTTCCGGCCAGCTTAAGATCCGCGTGGAAAAACCTCTGGAAGAATCCATGGTCACTCGTATTCTGGATTCCGTAGAAAACGCGGCAGCAAGCAAACCGAAGATCGACCGCTTTATCACACGTTTTGCCAGGGTTTATACTCCTTGTGTTGTAGGAATCGCAGTGGCAACTGCCATACTCCCATCCCTTGTTACCGGAAACTGGCATTACTGGATCTACACAGCCATTACTTTCCTGGTAATGAGCTGCCCTTGTGCTCTTGTACTTAGTATCCCGCTGGCCTTCTTCTCTGGGATTGGTGCCGGTTCCAAAAAGGGTATCCTTTTCAAGGGTGGCCTTTCCATCGAAGGATTAAGTAAGCTCGGCGCTGTGATCATGGATAAGACCGGTACTATCACAGAGGGTAACTTCCAGCTTCAGAAGGTTGTTGCCACCGGTAAATACACGGAAAATGAACTCCTTTCCATGTGTGCAGGCTGTGAACAGAACTCCACACATCCTATTGCAAACAGCATCGTTGCTGCCGCAAAGGAACGTGAGATCCAATTTGAAAAACCGATCTCCCTGGAAGAAATTTCCGGTCACGGGATCGTTGCGGAAATGCCGGAGGGAAAAGTTCTCTGCGGAAATCGCAAGCTGATGGATAAATTCGGAGTTACAATCGGAGAATTAAAGGAAGCCGCTTACGGCTCTGAAGTATTTATGGCAGTAAACGGAACCTTCGCAGGATATATGCTGATCTCCGATACCATCAAACCTGACGCAAAGGAAGCCATTGCTTCTCTGAAAAAGCTTGGTCTCCACACCGTTATGCTCACTGGAGACTCCGAAGACAGTGCACAGGCTGTAGGAAAAGATGCCGGAATCGATGAGATCTATGCAAAGCTTCTTCCGGAGGATAAGCTCAATGCCCTGAAAAAGGTCCGCCAGGCACATGGAACGGTTATGTTTGTCGGTGACGGTATCAACGACGCTCCTGTTCTTGCAGGTGCTGATGTAGGTGCTGCCATGGGAAGCGGTGCAGATGCTGCCATTGAAGCCGCAGATGCCGTATTTATGAATTCCAATGTAGATGCGATCCCTCAGTCTATCGCCATTGCACGAAGCACAAACCGTATTGCATGGCAGAACGTAATATTTGCCCTGGTGATCAAGATCGCAGTTATGATCCTTGGTCTTGCCGGACATGCCAACATGTGGATGGCCGTATTTGCAGACACTGGCGTTGCCATGATCTGCGTGCTGAATTCCATTCGTATCCTGTATAAAAAATAAGATCCGTTCTGCAGGGCAGATATCCTGCAGCGGATCCCTGTGCATCCATACAACTCCCCAGTGATGCAGAAAAGAATTTGACCGGTGCGTTTTTTTCAGCTACAATAGAAGTTAACAGTTTGGAGGATGCGCAAATGAAGAAAACACATATAGATTACCCGATCAATGATGATACACTGTACCGGCTTGCCGACCTGTTCAAGGTTTTCGGTGATCCTACCAGGATCCGTATCCTGTACGTACTTTCTGTGGAAGAGCTCTGTGTTCAGGATATTGCCGATCGTCTTTCCATGACCCAGAGTGCCATTTCCCATCAGCTCCGGGTACTGAAGCAGATGTCACTGGTCAAATTTCGAAGAGATGGAAAAACCATTTACTACTCCCTGGCAGACAGCCATGTGGCAACCATCATGAATCAGGGTCTGGAACACGTTACAGAAGAATAACTCATAAAACACAATGCAAAAAGCCAATCTGCTTCCTAATGGAAGAACAGATTGGCTTTTTTCTCTGCCTTACTCGTGCATCATTTGTATTTATCCCTCGCCCTGTGGTGAAGCACCATCGCTCCGTATGCAGGCATCTTCACCTGAAGAATCCCTGCATCTGCAATATATTCTTCCGGCATTTCCGTATAACCCTCTCCGGAAGAAAGCATCAGGCGCTGAAAAGCCGTTGCTTCTTTCCGGCTTACACCGGTTTTCCAGGCTGTTACCCTTATGTCTCTCTCCTGATCCTGATTATTAAGGATCACTATGATCTGTTCAGAATCAGAAAAACGACCATAGCTCAAGCCCTGATGATCGTTCCACAGAAATTCCAGGGAACCTTTTGCAAGAATCGGATATGCCTTGTGTATGCAGATCATACGTTTATGAAAGTCCAGCATCTCCTGGTCTTCTTTTCCCCAGGGATAAGTTCTGCGGTTATCCGGATCTGTAAAGCCGCAGACGCCGGCCTCATCCCCGTAATATACCGTAGGCGAACCAGGCCACGTCATCTGAATCACAACAGCCTCTCTCATGATAGCAGGATTGATGCCTGCAGATGCTGCCTCTGCGCCTGCGTAGGAAAGCCTTCCTACTCTGTGATTGGTCCTTGTCAGAAATCTGGAATGGTCATGGTTTGAAAGCTCATTCATGGCTCCATAAAGCGCGCCCATATGCAAAGACTGCATATGATGCTTCATCGCCCCGATAAAGGCCTCACTGTTGCCATAAAGGTCCTCCCGGTACTCATCACTGTGCTTCTCCATTCCGGTCAGGAACCAGGTTACAGGCTCCATAAAAGCGTCATAGTTCATAACCGTATCCCACTCATCGCCGCGAAGCCAGCTTTCCGGATTTCCGTAGTGTTCTGCAAGGATCACTGCATCAGGATTGGCTTCTTTTACTGTCCTCCGGAACTCTTTCCAGAAATGATGGTTAAAATCATTACTGTGGCCCAGATCTGCAGCTACATCCAGTCTCCAGCCGTCTACGTTATACGGCGGCGAAACCCATTTTCTGCCCACATCAAGAATCGTCCGGCAAAGCTCCTCAGATTCTTCGTAGTTCAGCTTTGGCAGGGTATCATGGGTCCACCAGCCGTCGTAGGTTGGATTATAGGGCCAGCGGTTCTGATCCTGGAAGCAGAAGAAAGAACGATAAGGGCTGTCCGCCGAAACATAAGCCCCCTTCTCGTAGCCTTCCTGATTTTCGTAGATCCGTTCCCTGTCCATCCATTTATTAAAGGATCCGCAATGGTTAAATACCCCATCCAGGATCACTTTCATCCCTCTTCTGTGAATTTCCTCCACAAGCTCCTGAAAAAGCTTATTACTGGCCTCCAAATTCCGTTTATCGGTCACACGGCGGATATACTTAAGGGCATGACTGTTATCACTGTCTCCGGGACTTAACAGACCATCACAGTCCGCTACGATCCTTCCGATATGCGGATCGATATGATCGTAATCCTGACAGTCATACTTATGGTTGCTGGGAGAGACAAAGACCGGATTCAGATAGATCACATCTACTCCAAGCTCCTGAAGATAATCCAGCTTATCCATAACTCCCTGAAGATCGCCGCCATAAAATTCCCGGACACCCATCACAGCCGGAACCTTTTCCCAGTTATCCACTTTTACGGAAGTGTCCCCGATATAGAAATATTCCCCTGTTTCCACATCATTGGAAGGATCTCCGTTACAGAAACGATCCACATAAATCTGATACATCACAGCACCCTTCAGCCACTCAGGCACATGATATCCGGGATAGATCTCAAATTCTGTCCTTTCCTCATGTCTGGTGCTTACACCATTTGTATCATAATAACAGGTAACAAGTCCTGAATGGATCTCAAAGTAATATCGTACAAGATCTTTTCCCATTACGATCTGTGCAGTATAATAATCAAAGCTTCCGGAAGTTTTTTCCCGCTTCATTTCCAGATATTCTCCGTCATGCACAAGACAGACGTTGTCCACGTTATTTCTCTGGGTACGAAAACGGATCGTAACTGTATCACCTTCCCGCGGCTCCACAGGTGTACGGTAATATTCCGTCCCGTCACTGAACATTGCGTCTTTATTTAATACCGGACTCATATTGAGTATATACCGCATCTTCTTTGCAGTCTCCATGCTTTCATATAACATTCTATCTTCCTCATTCCGTTTTTAGTACCATGTTTTAAATATATTATCTTAATTTTTCCATCCCGCAAGCATATATATCTGTTTTCTCCGTAATTCGTCTTTTATTTTTGGGCAGTAAAAAAGGCAGCTGGTTAAGCTGCCTTTTTTGGAGAAGGTATTTCTTCTTATGGGGTGTAGCAAAAACTATATAATGTATTGGGGGGTTTTTACGGTATTTATAGTACCATGTGTCCACCAAAAAGTGTGCACAAAGTTCACAAAATTCAATATTTTTTTTTGTGCATTTTATTCGTTTGTTTTTGCAACCTCTTCTTTTTCTGTTGTAAAAAGTGCTTCAAACTCTTCACGATGTATCTTTTCCTTCTCGAGAAGAAGGGCCGCACAGCTGTGAAGAACGCCGATATTCTCACGGATGATGCTCTCTGCGTTCTCATGGCACTCACGGATGATACGGGAAATCTCCCCATCGATCTCTCTTGCCACTTCCTCACTGTAGCCTCTGGTATGTGCCAGATCACGGCCGATAAATACCTCATCGTCATCGTTGCCGTAAGCGATCAGACCAATTTTTTCAGACATACCGTATTTCATTACCATAGAGCGTGCAGTCTCTGTGGCACGTTTGATATCATTGGAAGCACCGGTGGTGATATCTCCGAAGATGATCTCCTCAGCCACACGTCCGCCAAGAAGCGTGGTGATATCCTCCAGCATTTTGTTCTTTGTATTAAACATCTCATCATTATCCGGCAGCGGCATGGTGTAGCCGGCAGCTCCCATTCCCGTAGGGATAATGGAAATGGTGTATACCGGATCCATATGAGGAAGTACATGGAACAGGATCGCATGGCCTGCTTCATGATAAGCTGTGATCTTTTTCTCTTTATCAGAGATGACCTTGCTCTTCTTTTCTGCACCGATCCCGACCTTGATGAATGCTTTCTTGATATCCTTCTGCATGATATAAGGACGGCCCTCTTTTGCAGCATCAATGGCAGCTTCGTTAAGAAGATTCTCCAGATCTGCACCTGTAAATCCTGCGGTTGTCTGGGCAATCTGGCGAAGATCCACATCATCTCCCAGCGGTTTGTCCTTGGCATGGACCATAAGGATCTCTTCTCTGCCCTTGACATCTGGGCGTCCCACATCGACTTTACGGTCAAATCGTCCCGGACGGAGGATCGCAGGATCCAGAATATCCACACGGTTGGTCGCTGCCATTACGATGATTCCTTCATTTACTCCAAAACCATCCATCTCTACAAGAAGCTGGTTCAACGTCTGCTCTCTCTCATCGTGGCCGCCGCCCATACCGGTTCCTCTCTGACGGGCTACCGCATCGATCTCATCAATAAAGATGATGCACGGTGCATGACGCTTGCCCTCTTCAAAAAGATCTCGTACACGGGAAGCACCGACACCAACAAACATCTCCACGAAATCGGATCCGGAAATGGAGAAAAACGGAACTCCGGCCTCTCCTGCAACTGCCTTCGCGAGAAGAGTTTTACCTGTTCCCGGAGGGCCCACAAGGATCACTCCTTTCGGGATCCTGGCACCTACCTTGGTATACTTCTGTGGGGATTTCAGGAAATCCACCACTTCCTCCAGATCCTCCTTCTCCTCCTGAAGACCTGCAACATCCTTGAACGTTACTTTCTTATCATCAGGGGACGACATCCTGGCTCTGCTTTTTCCGAAATTCATCATCTTCGCATTGCTTCCGCCGCCTCCAGACATCTGCCGGTTCATCATCATAAAGAAAAAGAGAAGGATCGCGCCGGTAAGCACTACCGGAAGTACTGTTCCGATCATGGAGCTGTCCTTGGGTACATTGCGGATCGTCGGATCGATATCATGTTCTTCAAGAAGCGCCTCCGCTTCCTTTACATCGGTTACGTAGACTGTCTTCTGACCATCTGAAACAATGTTTGCTGTTACATAACCGGTGGGCACTTCTCTGTTCTGATGGATCACCGCATCCGTCACTTTGTCTTCTTCCAGAGCCTTTTCCAGCTGGCCCATTGTGTAGCTGCCCTGGGTAGATACCTGGTCATTGAGATACAGATATCCTGCAATCAGTGCCACAATAAGCAGAAGGTACAGGCCTATCTTACCTGAATGCTTGCTCACTTGGTTAAATCTCCTTTCAGTCCTGAAGCTCCACTACTCCGATGTAAGGAAGGTTTCTGTATTTCTGGGCATAATCAAGTCCGTATCCTACTACAAACTCGTCCGGAATATTGAAGCAGCAGTAATCTACCTCTACATCTGTCACACGTCTCTCCGGTTTGTCAAGAAGTGTACAGAGTCTGATGCTTGCCGGATGTCTGCCCTTCAGGATACGCAGCAGATAGCTTAAGGTTCTGCCTGAATCAATGATATCCTCTACGATCAGAACATCTTTCCCGTCCAGTGGTTGATCCAGATCCTTGACGATCTTTACAACACCGCTGGATTTCGTATCATCACCGTAACTGGACACAGACATGAAATCCAGTGTTACCGGGCGTGTGATCCTCTTGGCAAGCTCACACATAAAGAAAACGCCGCCTTTCAGAACGCAGATCATGTGTACATCTTTTCCGTCATAATCCTTGTTGATCATATCTGCAACTTCCTGGATACGGGCATCTACCTCTTCTTCACTGAGTAAAACCCTGATTTTTTCGCTCATGCTAAAGCTCCTCCTTGGTAATGTAATTCTAACACTCTCCCTGTAGTGGAAGTGATCTTATACTTCTCGTTCATCCGTCCTCCCGGGATCCAGAGTATCTCAGATCCTGCCGCAACAACCGGAAGCCTGTCTCTCATCTCCGCCGGAATCTTCTCATCAATAAAGATCCGGTTCAGCTT
The DNA here is from genome assembly GCF_004167315.1 of Blautia sp. aa_0143. NCBI lineage: Bacteria > Bacillati > Bacillota > Clostridia > Lachnospirales > Lachnospiraceae > Blautia > Blautia sp. aa_0143. Next base: position 60,581 of record NZ_RCXU01000019.1, on the reverse strand, counting down.
CTTTCTTCCGCCTTCACTGTTTACAGTAAGATAATCTCCCTGTCTTCTGGTCCGAACGCATGGACTATTTTTTATTTTATCATAATCAAACCATTTCGTATACTTTTTTTCTTCAATCTTCTGTTTCTTATAAGAAAAAATTTTCGACTCAAAAACTCCGAAAGGACTTTCCAGAATTCCAGGTACCGGAAGCTCCATAGACATTTCTCTGAGACCTGCCGATACTTTTTTTTCAGTGGAAGCAGCGTTCTCTCTGTCTGATGCAGAGTTCTTTTTCAGACATACCCCTCCGTACTGTCGTATTACCCGCAGCGATTCCGGAAGGTTGATATAACGACCGTTTTCTTTTTTTTGAAGCGAAAGGACCTGGTCCACATGAAGAGATGTAAAGTCCTTACGTTTTCCTGACAATATCTCAAACGCCTCCATCACCGCATATTCCTGAAGGATAAGATCCTGTGCAAAAAATTTTTCATCCAGAAGATAGCCATTTTCTTTCCGGCAGCCTGCCAGAAGCTCCCTTCCCTTTTTCTGAAGATACGAATCTGCCTCTGCCAGAACCCGTGCGGTTTCTGCCATATGCTCCACCGCTTTTGCATTGATCTTCTGTTCCATAGCCGGAAGAATATGGTTACGGATCCGGTTTCTTGTATAGTCATCTGAAAGATTGCTGCTGTCTGTGATATAGGAAATACCTCTCTCTTTCAGATAATTGACGATCTCCTTCCGTTCTAAACACAAAACCGGCCGGATGATCTCACCATTTACCGCCTGTATCCCGGAAAGTCCCCGGATACCGGTTCCCCTTGCCAGATGATGCAGCATAGTCTCTGCCAGATCGTTGCGATTATGTGCCAGCGCAACCCGGAACTGTCCGTTCTTTTTTGACTGTTCTCCGGAAAAACCAAGTCTCTTTTTTTCCTCCTGAAACGCCTGTTTTCGCACGATCCTTCCGGTTTCTTCTTCTCCCAGCTTCCACTTTCCGGAAAGCTCCGGAACCGGATAATGCCTGGACCGGAAAGGGATTCCCCAATCCCGGCAGATTTTTTCCACAAACTGCTCATCCCGGTCCGCCTCCTGGCCCCGGATCCCATGATGGACATGAACCACTTCCATGGAAAAACCGATCTCTTTCTGAAGACTTTTCAAAATATGAAGCATTGCTATGGAATCCGCCCCTCCGGAAACCCCTGCCACAACCATATCCTCTGCTTTCAGCATCCGATTGTCTCTGATATATTTTCTTACACGTGTGATCATTTTTTCTCCTGTAACCAAAAATACTCTATTTTTTCCACAATCCTGCCACAACTACTGTCATATCATCCCTGGCATGATAATCACTGTATCCCAGGACCCTTTCCAGTATTCCCCGTCCCATCTCCCTGGGCTCTTTTTCCCGGACATCCATAATGATCTCCTTCATGGTTTCCTCTTCCCGTTCTGTAGGAAGTGCATCCAGAACTCCATCTGTCATCATGATCAGATAATCTCCATGATAAAGTTTCCTTGAGGCAGTATCAAAATCCAACTGCTGGACCAAGCCTGCTGCAAGATTTTCCGAAGCAATGGATTCCACCCAGTGATCTCTTTTAATAAATGTGGAAGACGCCCCTGCTTTCAGAAAATCACAGATCCCGGTATAAAGATCCACCGCACAGATATCAACAGTAGAAAACATCCCTTCCCGTCCTTTCAATAGCAGTGCGGAATTCACCATTCTGGCAGCTGTCTCCTGAGAAAAGCCGGATTCCAGAAACTGTTCCAGAAGTTCTACCACGATCTCGCTTTCTTTAAACGCTTCTATTCCGGAACCCATCCCATCAGACAGACAGAGAAAAAACCTGCCATCCTCTTCCTGACGACAGATATAATTGTCTCCAGAAACCTTTTCCGCTTCTCTTGTAAGCCGCGCTACTCCGTAAAGCATCTGATAACTGACATCCTCCACAAAATGGACCATACGAAAATCTCCATTTACAATACTGCGGCTGTCGGCGTCCGGCGTCATGGAGCTTCCGCAGATCCTGGACAGGATCTGTGCGATCTCTGTCATGGAAACACACTGTCCGCTCCTGGCTCTCAGATTCAGAAATATCTGCCGTCTTCCTTCGATCTTATCCATGACCCAGACATTCTTTACAAGTACATGCTTTTTACGAAGAGCCTTTTTCAGATCTTCCTGAAACTGCGGATCTGCCGGCATGATATCATACAGCTCTTCTGCCATATGATCCATGATCCTCGAGATTTCCGTCAGCTGCTGTGCAACTGCAAGCCGGCTTTCGATCATCCGGTTATCCCACACGAGATTCTGCCTTTCTTCACGAAATCCCTCATTCAGGACCTGAAAATACTGGGCGGAACGGCCACATGCTCCCATCCATTCACTGCGTGCTCTCTGGATACTCTCTTCATTGCCTTCCTCCATGGTACGGATCATATTCTCACTGCCCCGCATGGTTTCCCCGGCACGCTCTCCCCAGCAGATCTCTCTCTGATAACATCTGGAACATACAGCCGCACTGGTGTCCGATATGATACGGTTCAGCTGTCCTCCGCTCAAAAATTCCTTACGGTAAGGCATTCCGTAGAATGTATCCGCAAGCTTCCGGAAGGATGCTGCATACCGTTCCACTTTTTCCTTCTGGGGATGGCTTTCACAAAGCGGCAGCATTTCTTCTTTTTCCTTCGTTTTTCCCGAAAAGACAGTTTTTGCCATGTCCCGGAGTATCAGCAGTATGCTGACTACGAGCATGGCAATGATCCATTCCTGCATATTTTCCCCTCCCCTTATAACCTTCACTGACTGAACATTATAAAGGAAGATCCCTGAAATATCTGTCAAAGCCGCACGAAAATGTCAAAAAAAATTTCGTCGAAACCTTTGATTTTCAGCTATTTTTCTTCCTGAAACACGATCTCGTTATCTTTCACAAGTCCCAACTTCTCACGAGCCGCCTCTTCCACATATTCGTCGGTCTTCATATGTTCTTTCTCTGCTTCGATCTCCTTGGTACGTTCCTTCTCACTTTCAATGGACTTCTCCAGTGCTGTAGCTTTGGAATCATAATAATCCCTGCGCCGTTCCAGAGTCTTACTCTGTAGCATAAGGCTTCCCAGCAACACCAGTGCGATCACCATGATCCCCGCCATGCCAAGATAATTATATCCGATCCGTTTTTTTTCTTTTCCATTTTTTGGATTTTTCAATCTGCTGCTCCTTTTTTACACAATCTGATCTCTTTACCTTTTACGAGCTTATACATCCAAATTTTACAACTTCTTCAAAAAAATATCAACCGGTTTGCTGTCATTTTAGCTTTAATGGAACAGTCTTTTTAAAAGGGATCCTTCTTTTTTGTCCTTTTTCCTGCCAAGATAGGTAAGACTGTCGATTTTTCCCTCCAAGCTAAGCTGCCCGCTTTTCAGATCAAGATGTTTTACATGAAGTCCTTCGCCTTTTATGGATAACTTTCCTTCCTCTGTATGCAGCAGTATTTCTTTTTCATCGAAAGAGATCACCTCCCGGATTCCCGTTATGGTGCCGCCTTTCTGCCGCTCCAGCATCAGACTGTGAAATGCTGCCGGTTTCTTCTCGTCCAATCCATACCTCCCTGGGGATGATTTCTCTTTTATTTTATGAAAAATCCATCCGGAATAGACCATCACGCCCAAACGGCAGCTGTCCCTGCATCAGATATAGCGGAACATGCTTTCCACCTCATCCTTTTTTACCGTTTCCTTAACTTCCAGGACTTCAACCTTTACATTACGACTTCCAAACTGGATCTCCACAGTGTCACCGGTCTTTACCTGTACAGAAGCCTTGGCCGGCTTGTCATTGACCAGAACTCTTCCTGCATCGCAGGCTTCATTTGCCACCGTACGGCGTTTGATCAGTCTGGATACTTTCAGATATTTATCAAGACGCATAATTTTTCCTCCTAAAAAAGCAGGGGAAACCAAAAACCGGTTTCCCCTGCCGTTATCACTCTGAACCAACAGATTATTTACCGTTGACAACGTCCTTTAAAGCTTTTCCTGCTTTGAACTTCGGAGACTTGGAAGCCTCGATCGTCATGGTCTCACCAGTCTGAGGATTTCTTCCCTCTCTTGCAGCTCTTGTGCTTACTTCGAAAGTTCCAAATCCAACCAGCTGAATCTTCTCGCCTTTTTTCAGTTCATCTGTTACAACATCGATAAAAGATTTCAGAACAGCTTCTACATCTTTCTTGGAAAGATTGGTGTCTTTCGCCATTGCTGCCACTAACTCTGTTTTATTCATGGTGTTTCCTCCTATAATTGATGTTCTCTTATTTTTGACTTTGCTTTATATATATACCGCTTTTGGCTTATAATGTCAAGGTTTTTCGCATATTACAGGCGGAATGTGACCATTTTATCATTTCATGGAATCAACCATTTCAAGAACAGCCTTGCCCATTGCATCGGATTTCTCGTCTGCATCTGCAAGAGATGTTCCCTTAACGCCATAATAGAATTTAACCTTAGGCTCTGTTCCGGACGGTCTTACGCAAACCCATGCATCATCGGTAAGCTCATAGTAGAGAACATTGGAATTCGGAAGTCCTGTCGGCTTCTTCTCACCTGTTGCAAGATCTGTGATCTCATCCAGCTTGTAGTCACGTACAGCAGTCACCTTATGTCCGGCAAACTCAGCAGGCGGATTCTGACGAAGTGTTGTCATGATCTCTTGGATCTTCTGAAGACCCTCGATACCCTTCATGGTAACTGCCTGAATGGCATCCTTATAGTAACCGAACTCCTCATACATATCGATCATTGCATCCCAGAGAGTCTTGCCCTGTGTCTTATAGTAAGCAGCAGCTTCGCAAAGTGCCATGGTAGCAACAATGGCATCCTTGTCTCTTGCATAGGTTCCGATCAGGCAACCGTAGCTCTCCTCAAATCCGAAAAGATATGTACCCTTGCCACTGTTCTCAAATCCGAGGATCTGCTGTCCGATGTATTTGAATCCGGTAAGTACTTCGATAAGATTCACGTTGTATCCCTTGGCAATGGCATCTGCCAGGTTTGTTGTAACGATAGTCTTTACAAGAGCTCCGTCCTCCGGAAGGCTTCCGTTTACAGCCTTTCTCTGGCTCAGCTCATAGTTTGCAAGAAGGCATCCGGACATGTTACCGGTAAGATCATGATACTCTCCGTTTTTATCCTTTACGCGGACGCCAAGACGGTCTGCATCCGGGTCTGTGGCAAGTACGATGTCTGCATCCACTTCCTTCGCAAGCTTCAGGCCAAGCTCAAATGCCTCTGCTGCCTCCGGGTTCGGATAGCTGACTGTCGGGAAATCCCCGTTCGGAAGCTCCTGCTCCGGTACTACATATACATTCTCAAATCCAAGCTCTTTAAGGATCCTTCTGGCCGGGATATTGCCGGTTCCGTGAAGAGGTGTGTAAACGATCTTCAGGTTCCTGCCCTCTGCCTGGATCGCATCCATATGGATGATCTGTTTCTTAAGCTCTGCCATGTAAGCATCATCGACAGCCTGTCCGATCACTTCGAAAAGTCCTGCCTTTACTGCGTCTTCCTTGTCCATGGTCTTTACGGTATTCCAGTCGGAGATCGCCTTTACCTCGCCCATGATACCGGAATCATGAGGTGGTGTGATCTGCGCGCCGTCCTCCCAGTAAACCTTGTATCCGTTGTATTCCGGAGGATTGTGGCTGGCTGTTACGTTGATACCCGCCACACAGCCCAGATGACGTACTGCAAAGGAAAGCTCCGGTGTCGGACGAAGTGTCTCAAAGATATAAGCCTTGATCCCGTTTGCTGCCAGGCAAAGCGCTGCTTCCTGGGCAAACTCCGGTGACATATGACGGGAATCATATGCGATAGCAACTCCCTGGGATTTCTTGTCAACCTTGGCAATATAGTTGGCAAGCCCCTGGGTTGCTCTTCTTACCACATAAATATTCATACGGTTGGTACCTGCGCCGATGATACCACGCAGGCCTGCCGTACCAAACTCAAGATCCATATAAAAACGCTCTTTGATCTCATTCTCGTCGTCTTTGATCGCTTTCAATTCTTCTTTTGTCGCCTCATCGAAGTATGGGTTTTCAAGCCACTGATTATAGATTTCTTTATAATCCATGTTCCAAAATACCTCCCTGTTTCTTTATATAAGATACTTAATATTATATAACAATTTTCAGAAAAAGGGAAGTTTTGTTTTTGTCACATTCAGAATCATTACTGCCTGAAGCACTGTTTTGAAAATTCCTCCCACTGTTTTTTCTGATGGATCAGGGTTCTCAGCTTTTCCACATTTTTTCCGGAGATCACAGCCTTGTTATGTGTATAATAATGGTTTGCCAGTTTCCAGTATTTTTCCGGATAACAGAACCGGACTCTCAGGTTCTGCCACTCAGACTCCGAGAGCGGCCGTACGGAATCATATGCAGAAAGCATCTTCTGCGCGAGGTGCAGATCCCAGCTGTATTTCTCCAGGATTTTCCGCATAAAGCGGTACAGATCTGCCATCTGCACATCAAAGCTCCAGTGACTGAAATTCGTCACCGCTGTGTTTTTCCCAAGTATCAGCACATTATGCTGATTATATTCGCCATGACAGATACTGCCACTTTGAAGAGACTGCTGCCGCAGATTTTTATAATCCGTGGTTTCCAGCATAGCTGCCGCTTCTTCTCCTTTTTGCAGAAACCATTCCACGCTTTTCAGATAATCTTTCTCAAAAGAATTGACCGCTCCTTTTTTTCGGATAAAACGGCGTATTTTTTTCATTTCCTGATTATGCCGGATATATTCTTCCTGCAGATTTCTTCCCGCATAATCCATTTCCACAGGAAGCTGCATGATCTTGTGGATCTGTGCCAGAGTCCGGATGCTTTTTAAAATATCGTTTTCGGATCTCGTGTCACATTCCCGTCCCTCAAACCAGATCTGTGCAGTATATGGAACAGAATCTTTGTCCCTGCTTACCAGTACGCCTTCCCTGTTTCTGAGATAGGCGTCCACAAGACAGTTCTGTTCTTTCATTTTTTCAAGAAGCTGCTGCTGCATGGAAAGCTTTTTTTCCGAGCCATGAAATTCCCGGAGTATCACCGGACCTTTTTCTGTCCGGCACAGAAGTGCCCCCCGCACCCTGCCGGAGAATGAAGCTGTAAGCCCATACTGCTCCAGCACGCTCAACCCATAATCATACAAAAAAGTTCCCCCCTGCCTTATTTTACGTTCTATTTTATGCAGGGGGGATTTTTGTTATTCTATTCGGTTTTTATGCTGTCTTTTTCTGCTGTTTCAAGAAGTTTTTCTTTTGTATTAAGGGTTGGATCTTTCAGCACACAGTCAAGAAGTCTTTCGAGCAGTGCTCCCAGTGCCGGTCCAGCCGGATGTCCTGCCTTTATAAGATCCTTTCCGGAAACTGCCAGGGTTTTCAGAGATGTACATTCACCTCTTTCAAGGATCCCCTGATAAGCTTCCGTCACACCGCTTAACCGTGCCAGCTTCTCCTCCCTCCTGTAAGTGCTCTGGGATAAAAGATCTGCCTTCTGCACTTTCAGATACAGCGGAAAAAGCTCTTCTCCGATAAGATTCACAGCTCTCCGCACATCCTCGGCGTCCGGAGTGGGACGAAGATCATGATACCGGATCAGACGACAGGTATTTCGGATCGTTACATTATCAAATTTCAGACGGCGCAGGATCTTTCCTGCCAGCTTTTCGCCTGCCGGTCCGTGAGTCTTAAAGTGGTCTCTTCCATTCTCATCTGTCTTTTTTACAACCGGCTTGGCAATGTCATGAAGAAGCATGGTGATACGGAGAAGCCGGTCATTCTCGATTTCTGTAAGACTTTTCAGAATGTGCTCTCCCACGGTATAGCAATGATGAGGGGTATTCTGCTCGGTTTCCATACAGGCGTCAAATTCCGGAAGAAATTCCCGGGTAAGACCTGTCTCCCAGGCGGTTCGGAGATAATCCGGATGATCGGATACCAGAAGCTTTACAAGCTCTGTCTGGATACGCTCTGCACTGACATGCTCCAGATTCCCCGACATCCGCGCCAGTGCCGCTTTCGTATTTTCCTCCACAGTAAAACCAAGCTGTGCGGAAAAACGCACTGCACGGAGCATACGAAGGGCATCCTCTGTAAAACGTTCTACCGGATCACCAACACAACGGATGATCTTCCCATTGATATCTTCCATTCCACCAAACAGATCCACCAGTCCATGTTCCGGATGATACGCCATGGCGTTGATGGTAAAATCTCTTCGTTTCAGATCTTCCTCAAGACTCCTGGTAAAGGTCACGGCATCCGGGTGGCGGCCGTCATGATATTCTCCGTCCACACGGTAGGTTGTCACCTCAAAGCCCTCTTTGCCCATCATTACAGTTACTGTTCCATGCTGGATCCCCGTATCTACAGTTCTGTGAAAAAGCTCCTTCACCTGCTCCGGAAGTGCAGAGGTGGTGATATCCCAGTCTCCAGGCACCCGATCCAGGATAGAATCCCTGACACAGCCGCCTACAACATATGCCTCATAGCCGGCAGCATTCAAGGTCTTCAGTATCTGCGCTGCCTTTTGTGGTATATTAATCGTCATGATAACTCCTCTTGATGATCGCTGCTGTCCGTTCAAAACACGTTTACATTTCGCTGTATTATCTCCATGTCAGCAGCCGAATAATATTCTGATATGTTTTCCTTAACGCTATTATAACATAGATTCATAAAAACAGCGGAGCATATTTTGCCCCGCCGTTGTTTCTGCAATATGGTTCCTGTTCACTCCGTTCTCAGTAACACGCTTCGCGATGCACAGAATTTATGCTGATCGCATAAATTCGCGCGGTATGTCTCGGGTTTTCTGTGACCTTCGCTCACACAAAACACCTCGCGGGACATTACCAGTGAACAGTAACGCAATATGATCATCCCACTTTTTTGAAGTGGCCTGCTGTATTTTTTAGTATGCACGTCCCCAGTAAACCATTTTCTTAGCCGGTTTTCCGCAGCATACGCAAACGTCGCTTAACTGCTCCTGCTCAAACGGCATACATCTGGATGTTGCCTGGAAATCTTCCTTGATCTTGTCTTCACATGCACGATCACCGCACCACATAGCTTTGATGAATCCCGGTTTGCTGTTGATGATCTCACCGAACTCCTCATAATTCTTTGCTACGTAAGTATGTGACTCTCTGTGTGCACGTGCGCGCTCCAGCATATCATGCTGAATGGTATCCAGAAGCTCTTTTACCTTATCTGCAAGCTCCTCGAAGGATACTGTGTATTTCTCACGGGTATCTCTTCTGCAGAGAACTGCCTGACCGTTCTCGATATCCTTCGGTCCACATTCCACACGAAGCGGGATGCCACGCATCTCCTGCTCAGCAAACTTGAATCCCGGGCTCTTGTCTGTCGCATCAACCTTTGCACGGATACCTGCTGCCTTCAGTGCTGCAAGAAGCTCGTCAGCCTTCTCCATAACCCCTTCTTTACGCTGCTGGATCGGGATGATCACAGTCTGTACCGGAGCGATCCTCGGAGGAAGAACAAGTCCGCTGTTATCACCGTGAACCATGATGATCGCACCAATCATACGGGTTGTCATTCCCCAGGATGTCTGGTGAACATATTTCAGTGTATTATCTTTATCTGTGTACTGGATTCCGAATGCTTTGGCAAAGCCATCTCCAAAGTTATGGCTTGTACCGGACTGGAGAGCCTTACCGTCGTGCATCAGAGATTCGATGGTATAAGTAGCCTCAGCACCTGCAAATTTCTCCTTGTCTGTCTTCTGGCCTTTGATGACCGGAATCGCAAGAACTTCCTCGCAGAAGTCTGCATAGATGTTCAGCATCTGGATGGTACGCTGCTCCGCTTCCTCAGCTGTTGCATGAGCAGTATGTCCCTCCTGCCACAGGAACTCTCTGGAACGAAGGAAGGGACGTGTTGTCTTCTCCCAACGGACAACGGAACACCACTGATTATATACTTTTGGAAGATCTCTGTGGGACTGGATCTCTTTCTGGTAGAAATCGCAGAACAGAGTCTCAGAAGTCGGACGCACGCAAAGTCTCTCCTGCAGCGGATCAAGGCCGCCATGAGTCACCCATGCAACCTCCGGAGCAAAACCTTCTACATGATCTTTCTCTTTATCAAGAAGAGACTCCGGGATAAAGATCGGCATGTAAACGTTCTCTACACCGGTTTCTTTAAATCTGCGGTCAAGCTCATGCTGGATATTCTCCCAGATCGCATAACCTGCAGGTTTGATCGCCATACAGCCCTTAACACTTGTATAACCACAGAGCTCAGCCTTCTTAACAACGTCTGTATACCACTGAGCAAAATCCTCATCCATAGATGTGATGGCCTGTACTAATTTCTTTTCTTTTGCCATGATAAATCTCCTTTTTCTTGTGATCTGTTACATATTGCCGACTGTCAGGCAGCCACAGCAATCCGGAATCCTTCCAGCTTACTCTTCTGTCCTATAAACCGTACACTGTATTTACAATCCCGTTTTACGGACAAAAAATAAGCCATCCAAATCCCTCACAAGGGACCGAATGACTTCGGCGGTACCACCCCAGTTAACAGCCTGAAAAGCTGTTCTCTCAACACCCGTTAACGCCGGAAACACACGCCACGCTTCAATCACGCAGAGCTCCGAGGCCGGTTCCACAGTTCACGCACAGGATCCTTCCACCAAAGCAGATCCCTCTCTGAGATAATTCCCTGTGTACTATTCTCATCATCGCCGTATCTTTGATATATTTTAGGCGAAAACCGCCTCAAAGTCAACCCCAAACAAAAAAATATAACAAGTCTCCCTGCTATAACTCCTATTCCTTCACAGACACAGCCGGCATCTCCAGATACCTGTTCAGATCTTCTGTGAGAATATGGAGCTTAGTTCTGGTATCCTGCTCCTGATAAGTCAGCCGCCCTGCGATCCTGGTGATATAATCCTCTTCTTCGATAATCTCACAGGTCTCAGGAAAATTGATATCATAATACTGTGCAAGATAAGATACCCAGTAATCCACCGGCACATGTCTGTCTGCGGATAACACGGATTCTCTTCTGAGACAGGACTCCCACACTGCCGGTGAGATCAGCCCTTCTCCTGCAGCTTTCTCAGAGACTCCCAGCATGGCTTCAACAGACGCCTCCAGCTTTACTCTGCAGTTATCCAGCTTATCGGCATCCCGGATCAGTTTTGCATGGAAAAGTGTTCTTGCATCGTGGATTCCTTCCAGTTTGAAATCACTGTGCTTCCGAATTGCTGCATCGATCAGCTCATCAAATTTATCATCCTCCACGAAACGCCGGATCAGCTTCTCCTCCCCGAAGAGAAGTTCTGCACCGAACACGGCATGATCCATAGTTCCCGGCTCAAAGCTGTGAAATCTACGGATCTGCTCAAAACGGCCTATATCATGAAGCAGACCGATCAGCTCCGCAAGTTCCACATCTTCACCGGAACATTCCATTTTTCTGGCGATCTCTCCTGCGTATTTCACCACACCATAGGTATGTACGATCTTCAGACAGATCTGTTCATCCTCCCGGTCGTATTCATCCAGATATTTTTCGAATTCCTGTTTTGCATGCGCAATGTCGATCATTCTGCCACACCCCTTCTTCTTTTGTTCATTCCGTAGTTCTGTAAACACTCTGTATTTATTATATCGAAGGTCTCTGACAAATTCTACTGTATTTCCCGGAATTTTAAATCTTCTCGCTGCTGCCGAATGACTTCCCTGCTCAAGGAGCCAATTATACCCTTCGTTTCCGGAAATGATATCCGGAACAACATGGGCAACACCGCCCTCCTCTGTCTGGTCTGCCTCCACATCACGGAGCCATTTGCGGTTTCTTCTATTCATACTTTACGATTTCTTTCCTCAGCCGCTTCATGATCCGCTTTTCCAGGCGGGAAATGTAGGATTGCGAAATTCCTAAAAGATCCGCTACCTCCTTCTGTGTTTTCTCGCTTCCTTCCCGGTTTCCGATGCCGAATCGCAGACGGATGATCATCTGTTCCCGCTTTGTCAGTTTGCTGATGGCTTTTCCAAGAAGTGCGATCTCCACCTCATCTTCCAGACGTCTGGAAATCACATCGTCATCCGTTCCCAGGATATCCGAAAGCAGCAGCTCATTTCCATCCCAGTCCACATTCAGCGGCTCATCAATGGAAACCTCCATCTTTGTTTTGCTGTTTCTCCTCAGATACATCAGGATCTCATTTTCGATACATCGTGATGCATAGGTAGCAAGCTTGATATTTTTTACCGGATCAAAGGTATTGATAGCCTTTATGAGCCCTATGGTTCCGATGGAGATCAGATCCTCCACACCTACCCCTGTATTATCAAATTTCTTTGCAATATAAACCACCAGCCGTAGATTATGCTCGATCAGAACCGACTTTCCCTCTTTTTCCTTTTCTGTTCCCAACATTTCGATCACTTCAGCCTCCCGTTCCGCTGACAACGGCGCCGGAAGGATATCATTTCCACCAATATAAAAAACCTCTCCCGGACGATTGAACATAAATTTCCGGATCACCTGAAACGGATAGGATCTTGCAGCTGCTCTGTTCATAACATAAGCCCCCTTCTCAATTTAATAGTCTGGAATTCAAAAGTATCTCGTACTCTTCTCCCAAAGCTGAGGGCTCGGATGTTATAGCAAGCACCGGTTTTCCTACATGTACCACCCTTTCGGGAGTCTGGATCAGAAGTTCATCAAGGATCACTGCCAGCAGCAGTCCTTTTTTTCCATCTGCGGTATGACAGCTCAGAAAATGCGGCTGCAGACTGACAAATCCTGTATTTTCCAGTTCCTCTGGTTTATCTTTAATATCCATCAGTTTTTTCACCTGCTCTTTCGATATCAGGCTTCCCAAAAGTTCCTGTTTGATGATCGATACCGGCTGTTTTTTCACAGGATCCATAAGGAGATTTCCGGTATCATAAAAGCCGTATGTCTGCTGCAGCTTCCCCTGATATTTCAAAGTGACCGGAAAAATATTTCTTCTTCCAAACCGGAAGGTCTCGGTCACACATCCCAGAGTATAAAGTGTGCCATAAATCCCTGCCAGAAAAAGCAGAAATATTTTCACCGTCATGGTTCTTTCCGTTTCCAGTGCCTGATAGATCCCGCCAACCACAAAAGCTGTGAAATACAGAGCCAGAATGGTTTTTACAAGAAGGCCGCCTTTTTTCAGTCGAAAAGCAAACGACGCCATAAAAAAAGCGCAGCCGCCATGGATCAGTACAGCGGCAGGAAAAATGATCTTAAAAGGTACACATACAAGCAGGCAGGATACAAAAGATCCAAAGGCAGCGGATATCACACATCTTCTGCGTTTCCCGTCAAGATGCAGAAATTTTCCCACAAGTCTTAAAAGCATGTAATCCATAAGGAAATTCGTCATAAAAACGATATCTATGTATATCCTCTGATACATAAGCTTCCCCCACTGCTGTTTCGTCTGCCATCGATTCTCAACTTTGGTAAGTGTATTTATTATAGGGCAGGCTCTTTGCATATTTTGTCAAATCCGGATGTCGATTCTTCTAACTTATCGGGTCGTTTCTGTCTGTCTCGACATTTATAGATTTTTTCTATGAATCGGCGACAAAAATGTATAAATTTCCGTACAATATTTGTATTTGTTGATTTTCGCACTTTATAGTGCTAAAATATTTTTTATTATATTTCGTAAAGAAATTCTATTATATGAGATACAGGAGGGAATCGAACAATGATCAATATTACCGGACATACCGGGCTTACCGGCCTTCTGGGAAGCCCCGTGGCACACAGCGTATCACCTTTAATGCACAATGAGGCATTCCGTTATCTTGGACTTGATTATGTGTATCTCTGTTTTGATGTAACAGAGGAGACCCTTCCCCAGGCTGTGGAAGGACTGAAAGCCTGTGGGATCAAGGGCTTTAACCTGACCATGCCAAACAAGAATAAGATCGTGGAGCTTCTGGACGAGCTTTCTCCCACTGCCCAGCTGATTGGAGCGGTAAATACCGTACGCAACGACAATGGAAAATTAAAGGGGTTTAATACTGATGGTTATGGATTTACCCAGTCTGCCAGAGATGCCGGCTGTGATGTAAAGGGGCGCACTATCACCGTTATGGGTGTCGGCGGTGCCGGAATGGCGATCTGCGGCCAGTCCGCCCTGGAGGGTGCAAAAAAGATCCATGTTTTTGCACGTCCTACCAGCCGTTACTGGGAACGTGCTGCTGCCATGGCAGAAAAAATGTCTCATATGACAGAATGTGAGATGATCCTTCATGAGATGGATGATCACACTGCGCTGAAGGACGCACTGGAGGAAAGCAATCTCCTCATCAATGCAACTTCTGTGGGAATGGTTCCGGATGTGACAGGCACCGTGATCCCGGACAAGGCTCTGTTCCATCCGGAGCTTACCGTAGCCGATGTTGTATATGAGCCAAGAGAAACAAGACTTCTCAGGGAAGCCCGGGAAGCCGGATGTCCGACCTTTAACGGAATGTACATGCTGCTCCACCAGGGTGTAAAGGCTTTCCACATCTGGACCGGACTAGACATGCCGGTTGAGCTCGTGAGGGAGAAATATTTTAAATAAAAAATATCCGGCAATACTGACCGCCTCCGCATCACAGCGTGGTCTCAATATTGCCGGATCAAAAATAAAGGCGGCCCGCCTATCACACGGGTCGCCTTTTATTTATCCGTCAATCATCTGTTTTGTTTATTTCTTCTCTTCCTGAACCTCGATCTTACGGATCGTCTTGTTCTTGATCTCTTCTTTGATGAAGTCAATGAACTCACCAAGCTCTTTCATTCCCTCATCGCCAAGATAGCGGCTTCTTACGGAAACCTTACCCTCTTCTTCCTCTTTTGCACCAACGATAAGCATGTAAGGTACTCTCTCAAGACGTGCCTCACGGATCTTGTATCCCATCTTCTCGGAACGTCCGTCTACAGAGCAGCGGATTCCTGCTTCTCTCATCTGAGCTTCAACCTTCTGTGCATAATCGTTATACTTCTCGGAGATCGGGATCACACGAACCTGCTCCGGGCAGAGCCATGTCGGGAACATTCCTGCGTATTTCTCAATGAGCCATGCCAGTGTTCTCTCATAGCATCCCATGGATGTACGGTGGATGATGTACGGACGCTGTTTGTCGCCATTCTCATCGATATAGTACATATCAAACTGCTCTGCGAGAAGTGCATCCCACTGGATCGTGATCATTGTGTCTTCTTTTCCGTATACGTTCTTTGCGTTGATATCAACCTTCGGTCCGTAGAAAGCAGCCTCGCCCACATCCTCTGTGAATGGAATGTTCAGCTCCTCAAGCATCTGGCGGATATGGCCTTCTGTCTCTTCCCATACCTCCGGCTCACCGATGTATTTCTCTTTGTTTGTCGGATCCCATTTGGAAAGATGATAGGTTACATCTTCCTCAACACCAAGTACCTGCAGACAGTACTGGGCAAGTGCGATACAGTCTTTGAACTCTTTTACCATCTGGTCCGGTCTTACGATCAGATGTCCCTCGGAAATAGTAAACTGACGAACTCGTGTCAGGCCATGCATCTCTCCGGAATCCTCATTACGGAACAGTGTGGAGGTCTCGCCGAGACGGATCGGCAGATCACGGTAGCTGTGCTGCTCTGCTTTGTATACATAGTACTGGAACGGACATGTCATCGGACGAAGTGCATAAACCTCTTTGTCCTTCTCCTCATCACCAAGTACGAACATACCATCTTTGTAATGATCCCAGTGTCCGGAGATCTTGTAAAGATCGCTCTTTGCCATAAGAGGAGTTTTTGTTCTTACGTATCCACGCTTTGTCTCCTCATCCTCGATCCAGCGCTGAAGCTCCTGCATCATGATCACACCGTTTGGCATGATAAGCGGAAGTCCCTGTCCGATCACATCTACAGTTGTGAAGATCTTCATCTCACGGCCAAGCTTGTTATGATCACGTCTCTTTGCTTCTTCCATCTGCTCCAGATGCTCTTTCAGCTCATCCTTTGTAGCATAGGCTGTTCCGTAGATACGTGTAAGCATTGCGTTCTTCTCACTGCCTCTCCAGTATGCGCTGGAAGAAGAAAGAAGTTTGAATGCCTTGATGCCTTTTACACTCATCAGGTGTGGGCCTGCACAGAGGTCTGTCCAGTCTCCCTGTGAATAGAAGGAAATCTCTTCTCCCTCCGGAAGATCCTCGATCAGCTCAACCTTGTATGGCTCATTTTTCTCTTTAAAGTATGCGATGGCATCCTCACGGGATTTTGTAAAACGCTCGATCTTTGCGCCTTTTTTGATGATCTTTTTCATCTCTTTCTCAATGGCGTCAAGATCCTCACGTGAAAATGGATCGTGGTCGAAATCATAGTAGAAGCCTGTATCAATGGATGGTCCGATGGCAACCTTTGCCTCCGGGTATAAGTTCTGTACAGCCTGTGCCATTACGTGAGATGCTGTATGACGGAGAACTGCAAGGCCCTTCTCGTCTTTCGCTGTAAGGATATTCAGCTCACAGTCGCTGTCAAGAACTGTACGAAGATCTACGACCTCTCCGTTTACTTCTCCTGCACATGCAGCACGTGCAAGGCCTTCGCTGATGTCATATGCGATATCGATCACAGCTTTTGCTTCTGCATATTCTTTTTTTGAGCCGTCTTTTAATGTAATGATCATTGTTGTTTCTCCTTTCATTTGAAATGAAGTTTCTATGGTACACAGTATGTGTCTGCTTTTGCAAGAGATTCTGCAATAAAAAAATCCCTCACAGTACATCACATACTGTAAGGGACGAGTTCATTCATTCTCGCGGTTCCACCCTGCTTGCTCTGCTGCCCGGTCATGCCAGGATGCAAAGCCTCTCAATTATGATGATAACGGAATCACCGGACCGGATTGGGGCCACTCGGAGGTAGTCTTCGGCTGTTTCCCGATAAGATGTTTCCAGCACTTCACATCTCTCTCTGTAACGTTTCACAGCTTACTCGTCTCGTCAACGTGTTTTTTATTTCTTTTTCTGTGGTTCATTATAAGCGCAGTATTTTTATTTGTCAACGCATGTTGACAAAATTTTTGAGATTTCTCTTCTCGCACAGATCTACAGATTTCCCATGAGTTTGTCTTTGATAATAGCCAAAATCTCACGGGGAATGTAGATAAAAAGACGCCAGCTTCGATACCTGGAAGGTACCATGGCCACTTCCCGGAATCCACATTTTCTTGCAATGGCTGCTCCTCTCCATACATGAAAATTGTTCGTCACCACGCCTACAGAACAGTCTGTGGTTCCGATCTTTCTGCAACTGAATTCCAAATTCTCTTTCGTACTGGTAGATTCCTCTTCCCGTATCAGTCTGTCCCCGTTTATTCCGTGACCGGTAAGATAACGATACATGGCCTCTGCCTCGGAAATGTTTTCTCCATCGCCTTTTCCTCCGGATAGCACTGCCTTCGTACCCGGATTTTCTTCAAGATAAAGAAGAGCCCTTCTGGCTCGTTCCAGAAGGGCAAGTGTCATCCGTGTTCCGTCCACATGGGCACCTAACACGATAATGTAATCCAGATTCTTCTTTACGCTCATTATCTTCCGCAGCAGTGTTTGTATTTCTTGCCGCTTCCGCATGGGCACGGATCGTTTCTTCCGACCTTGTGCGGTTTCACAACTGTGCCGGATTTCTTCTGCTCCATGTAGAGGGTTTTCTTTTTCTCTTCTGTGAAGATCTTGTCCCACTGAGGAAGGTTGTAAAGCCAGTCAGCCTTGGCATCTACCATGTTCTTATAGAGTGCCTCTTTATCAAATGCAAGGTTTACCTTGGTATCCTCATCCATAGTCTCGATCGGGTTCGGAACCTTCAGACTGTCATTGATTCCGTCAAGGAAACCAACCATAGTCATAACGTCCTGACCGTATTTCTCAGCAAGCTCTTTTACAGTTCCGGAAACAGTCTCATCCGGGTTCTCAAGAAGCTGCTCATAAATATTCTTCTCAATGTTAAAATAATTTGCCCAGAAGCGCTGAAGCTTATTCTTATCTGCATTCTGATTATAAGCAATGGAACGCCACTGCTCAAGAATTGTCATATCGCTCATTGTCTGATCCTCTTTTCCAAAATTTTAGATAAATAAGACGGAGATTTATATTCCGCTTCGCAATTTCTATTTATTATATCATCTTTTGGCGAAGAAATCAAATACATCTGTTTCATATCCGAGTTATTTTATCACACTGTGATTTAGTTCAAGCAGATATTCGCGCCCCCGCAGAGGACTTACTTGCTTCAGTTAAAATATTTTCTGAGAAGATAAGTCGGAGTGCAGCTCCATGCGTGACAGTAGCTGTTGACAATGCTGCTTCCATATGGAGATTCTGCAGGATTTTCCGGATTATAAAGCTCCCAGAATGTATCCGCACCGTGGCTTATCATTCCGCCCCAGTAATATTTCATATATTCCATTGCCTGGTCTTTTTTACCACACATCAGAAGTGCTTCCACAAAATGATGGTTCATATATGGAGAAACCATTCCTTTTTCCGGTTTCAGTTCCACCAGACGATCCAGTATTTCTGCTCCTTCTTCGCCGCTGACTGCTTCCGCCAGGATCATCCATACCTGACTTGCTCATGATATAAATGGCAATATCGTGCTTTCCAAGCATTACCGCTATACCCCTGTTTTTCCCCATGAACATGAATTTTTTGAGATCCTCTGTCTGTATGACGGAACTGCCCACACTGCGATACAAAGGATCGAACACACTTTGCATACCGGAGATATCTGTATCATCCCACCGCATACCACTCACAGTGTGGGGATCTTTGATGACAGTGTTGCTTTTAATATTCTGGGCCATGCTGCTGCGTTTTCACAAAAATGATATTGAATCCATCCTTACAAAGGACAGCACCGGAAATTCTGTAACGGAAATCCTCAACTACCTGAACCGTCACTACCAGAGCGTTACCTTACATGAAGCTGCAAAGCATTTTGGCTATAGTACTTCCCACCTCAGTACCCTGATCAAGGAAAGTACCGGACGGACATTTTTACAGATCATCCGGGATATCAAGCTGAACCAGGCATGTCATGCTCTGCGTGAAACCTCTCTCAGCAATCTTGCGATCTGTGAACTTGTAGGGTATGAAAGTCCGGAGCATTTCATGCGTATTTTTAAAAAAACATATGGAATGACTCCCGGTGAATACCGGAAGAAGAACAGGGAATAAAAGATTACAAGATCTTATATATTTTCTGTATAACAGATGCCGTTCCGGGAGATACTTATCATATCCTCCCCTTTAGAATGCAGAGGGCTTCGCGATGGTGCAGGCCCTCTGCGTTTCTCTTTTCACACTGAAGGTCATTTCACACCAAGCTTCTCAAGCGCCTTCGCCGCCTGCTTCAAATTCTCAAACTGGATGGTATGGATACCGGCTTTTCCGGCTCCCTCACAGTTCACGGCACGATCATCCAAAAATACCGATTTCTCCGGTTTCAGGCTGTAACGCTTCAGAAGTGTTTTGTAAATATCCACCTCAGGCTTGATCTGCTGCACATCACAGGAAAATACCACTCCGTCCATATATTTCAGAAAAGACATATCCTGCTTTGTACGATCCAGCATATAAGTTCCGTAGTTGGAAAGGACATAGAGATGATATCCCTGATTTTTGAGATATTTCACCCAGGTTTCCGCATAATCATACAGATGCATACACTCCGGATCACGTCGTACCACCTCACGGATATCTGCTTCATATTCCGGTGCACTTTCCACAAATTTATCTACATACCAGGACTCCTCATGCTGTCCACGGTCCTGTTCCTCCCAGATCGGGTTGCGAAATACTGCATCTGCGATTTTCTGATACTTTTCTTCCGGGAAGTCATAGCTCCGAAGATACTCTTCCCAGTCATAGCCCATCAGCACATTTCCCACATCAAAAATAATATTCTCGATCATACGGTTTTCATCCTCTCTCGGCTTCTTATTTCCCCAGATCCGATACGCCATCCAGAAAACATACGCTACGATCGGTACCAGAACTGCTGCCGCAAAAGCCCCCCGGAACAAAGCCTGGGCGTTTTCACTGCTTCCCCAGGCAAATGCCATTGGAAGGCAGAATATAAGAAGTAATATGACAACACCTGCAAGTGCTGCGATTCTTTTAAAATTTTTCATTGAACTTCCTTTCACATGATACATCCGCTATTCTATCTGTTATTTTAACTGAATATCTCTTTGAACCAAAAGGGCGCCGGAGAAATTCTTCCCCGGCGCTTCCTGTTGTCATAATCCTGATACTGTAAAAATAATTATCTATAAATGATGTCGTTTCTTCCTGGTCCGTTAGAGATCATTGTGATCGGGAATCCAATATGTTTTTCTACGAACTCTACATATTTTCTGCAGTTCTCCGGAAGATCCTCATATTTTTTGATTCCACGGATATCGCATTTCCATCCCGGAAGCTTCTCAATAACCGGTTTTGCTTTCTCAAGCTGCACAGTTGTCGGGAATTCTGTTGTCACCTCTCCGTCGATCTCATAGCCTGTGCAAACCGGGATCTCATCCAGATATCCCAGAACATCCAGTACTGTAAAAGCAACGTCTGTAGCTCCCTGGAGACGGCATCCGTATTTGGATGCAACACAGTCGAACCATCCCATACGTCTCGGACGGCCTGTAGTAGCACCGAACTCACCACCGTCACCGCCACGTTTTCTCAGCTCATCTGCTTCCTCGCCGAAGATTTCAGAAACGAATGCACCTGCTCCAACTGCACTGGAGTAAGCTTTGCATACGGTTACGACCTTCTTGATCTCATATGGAGGCAGGCCTGCACCGATAGCACCATAAGCAGCCAGTGTGGAAGAGGATGTAACCATCGGATAGATTCCGTGATCCGGGTCTTTCAGAGTTCCGAGCTGTCCCTCAAGAAGAACCTGTTTTCCCTCTTTCAGTGCATTCCAGAGATAGAGAGATACGTCGCATACGTATGGCTCAACCATCTTCTTGTATTCCATCAGCTCATTCATGATGTCTTCCGGTTTCAGAAGAGGCTTATGATAGAGATGCTCAAGTGTTACGTTCTTGGTCTCGCAGATACGTACAACCTTCTCTTTCAGTGCTTCCTCATCAAAAAGCTCACTTACCTGGAAGCCGATCTTTGCATATTTGTCAGAATAGAACGGAGCGATTCCGGATTTTGTGGAACCGAAAGCCTTGCCTCCAAGACGCTCCTCTTCATACTGATCGAACAGAATGTGGTAAGACATTACCATCTGTGCTCTGTTGGAGATCAGGATCTTCGGTGCCGGTACTCCACGGCCTACTACTTCGTTGTACTCCTTGAAGAATACCGGAATGTTCAGTGCAACACCGTTTCCGATGACACTGGTCGTATGTCCGTAAAACACACCTGACGGAAGTGTATGAAGTGCGAATTTACCGTAATCATTTACGATGGTGTGGCCCGCATTGGCTCCACCCTGAAATCTTACGATGATATCGGCTTTCTCAGCAAGCATATCTGTGATCTTGCCTTTACCTTCATCTCCCCAGTTTGCTCCTACTACTGCAGTTACCATAACACAGTTCCTCCTTGTGTCTTTCTCTATTATTCGGAACGGCATGTTCTCTGCCTGTAATACACAGAGACACGTCATTCCTGTCTGTGTTCATTTCTTAATGTTTATAACATCTTGGAATTATACGTTGATCTCAACCTTAACGCCAAGCAGATCCTTATGTGCATCCAGAACCGGCTGTACCACATTGGCGATAAATGCCTCTGTCTGCTCTTTGGCACGTCCTGTATATCTGGACGGATCCATGGATTTCTGAAGATCCTCAAGAGTCAGGTTAAATGCCGGATCTGCTGCGATCAGCTCAAGAAGATTGTTATCTTTACCCTCTACCTTCACGTTCTTTCCTGCTTCCATGGAAAGCTCACGGATACGCTCATGAAGTTCCTGACGGTCTCCGCCTGCCTTAACTGCATCCATCATGATATTCTCAGTTGCCATAAATGGAAGCTCAGACATCAGTCTCTTCTCGATAACCTTCGGATAAACAACCAGTCCGTCTACAACATTGAGGCAGAGATCCAAGATTCCGTCGATCGCAAGGAATCCTTCCGGAACGCTGAGACGCTTGTTTGCAGAGTCGTCCAGAGTTCTCTCAAACCACTGTGTTGCAGATGTGATCGCCGGGTTCAGTGCATCGATCATCACATATCTGGACAGGGAAGCAATTCTCTCACTTCTCATCGGATTTCTCTTATATGCCATAGCGGAAGATCCGATCTGGGATTTCTCAAATGGCTCCTCTACTTCCTTCAGATGCTGAAGAAGACGGATATCGTTGGACATCTTATGTGCACTTGCAGCGATTCCCGCAAGGATATTCAGCACACGGGTATCAACCTTTCTGGAATAGGTCTGTCCGGAAACCGGATAGCAGGATCTGAATCCCATCTTCTCTGCGATCATCGGATCGATCTTGTCGATGGTCTCCTGATCCCCGTCAAAAAGTTCCAGGAAGCTAGCCTGTGTACCGGTTGTTCCCTTGGAGCCAAGAAGCTTCATAGTGCTTAATACATACTCAAGGTCCTCAAGATCCATCAGGAATTCCTGAGTCCAGAGAGTTGCTCTCTTACCTACGGTTGTCGGCTGTGCCGGCTGGAAATGAGTAAACGCCAGAGTCGGCTGATCCTTATACTGTGCAGCAAACTTGGAAAGCTCAGCGATCACGTTCACAAGTTTCTTGCGGACAAGTTTCAGTGCCTCTGTCATAACGATGATATCCGTATTATCTCCTACATAACAGGAGGTCGCTCCCAGATGGATGATACCTTTTGCCTTCGGGCACTGTACACCAAACGCATACACGTGAGACATTACATCATGGCGAACCTGACGCTCACGCTCCTTAGCCACATCATAGTTGATATCATCCGCATGAGCTTTCATCTCGTCAATCTGCTCCTGGGTGATGTTAAGGCCAAGCTCACGTTCCGTCTCAGCAAGTGCGATCCACAGCTTTCTCCATGTGCGGAATTTCATGTCCGGGGAAAAAATGTACTGCATCTCTTTGCTTGCGTACCGCTCTGACAGCGGGCTTACATATCTGTCTGTATTCATTATTATCCTCCTGATTACATACATCCGGGCCGGAATGGCGAATGATCCGTTATCTGCCCGAATCTGGTTAATTCACGCCTCTTGAAATTATATAACATTGCCTCTTTAAAAGCAACCGTTTGTTACTCCATACCCTGATGGAATTTTCCCAAAAATTCCTTCATTCTGCCATTTTCGGAAGAAAATACCTCCTGCGGCGTTCCCTCCACTGCGATCACACCCTTATCCATAAAGATGATACGGTCGGAAATATCTCTTGCAAAATTCATTTCATGAGTAACGATCACCATGGTGATATGCTCCTGAGCAAGATCCTTGATAACCTTCAGGATCTCACCGGTCAGTTCCGGATCAAGTGCAGATGTAGGTTCATCAAAAAACAGGATCTTCGGATTCATACAGAGCGCACGGGCAATGGAAACTCGCTGCTGCTGTCCTCCGGAAAGCTGAAAAGGATATGCCTTCTCCTTGTCTGCAAGGCCCATTTTCTTAAGAAGGCTTCTTGCCTGGACGTAAACCTCATCTTTCTTTCTCTTCTGCACCTTCAAAGGTGCATCCACTATATTTTTCAGTACGGAAAAATGCGGAAACAGATTGAACTGCTGGAACACCAGTCCCACATCACCGTTTTTGATGATCTCGCCGCTGTCCGGCGTCTCAAGTCCTGTGGCACAACGCAGGATGGTTGACTTGCCGGAACCGGAAGGACCGATGATACTTAAAACTTCTCCCTCTTCCACGTCAAGAGAGATATCTTTGAGAACTTCCAGTCCGTCAAAGCTTTTTTTGATATGTTTCATTTCAAATAATTTCATATTTTATACTCTCCATTCCGGTTAGCGGTAGTAATTCATACTTTTCTCAACCTTCTGCATCACAACAGCCACGATCAGGTTGAACACATAATAAAATATCGCAGCGATCACAAATGGCATCATTGTTGTCTGTGCACTTGCGATCTGCTTGGCAATGGTAAACATCTCCGCAACTGCCACAACAAACGCAAGGGAAGTATCCTTGACCAGCGTAATGACCTCATTTGTAATAGACGGCAAAATCCTCTTGATCACCTGTGGAAGAATGATGCGGAAAAATGTCTGCACCTTATTGTATCCAAGGATCTTTGCAGCTTCATACTGTCCCACCGGCATGGATTCAATGCCGCCGCGGTAGATTTCTGCAAAGTAAGCTGCATAGTTGATGGCAAATGCGATAAATACAGCGATCAGACTATATCCCATGGAAATACGGATCCCGAAGATAAAATAAGGGCCGAAATATACCACCATCAGCTGCAGCATCAGCGGCGTTCCTCTCATGATGGATATGTACCCGGATACAATGGTACGGATCACTTTGTTTCTGGACATTCTGCCAAAACAGATCAGAAGTCCCAGCGGCAGAGAAAACAGCAAGGTTACAAAAAAGATCTCAATAGAGACCAGCATTCCTCCTGCCAGCTGCTGGAGCATTACACTAAAACTCATTTTTTTCCTCCTGGTTCGGAGTATCAGTCCCATTTATCGGACTGATACCTGTAATTCCTGTAAACAACAGGAAATGAGCGTGTACGGCAGCTCTTTCTGCGCCGAAGCACCCTCATTTCCTTTTTATGCGGAAGCTTCAAAAGCTTCTGCTATGTTTCTTATTTCTACTGCTGTTGGATAGCTTAAAAAATATCTTCACAGCTTTTACTGTACCGGATCTGTACCGGATCATTTGGATTCAGAATCGGTTTCTTTCTCTGTGCTGTCTGCACTTTCTTCTGTGTCAGCTTCTGCTGAATCAGAATTCTCTGTCTTATCCTTGTCCTCGCTGATGCAGAGCATGCTCTTATCCAGTTCATACTTATCTGCAAGCTTGTCAACCTCACCGGACTCGTCAAGCTTCTTGACCTCATCCCATACGAGATCCTTCAGCTCATCATTTCCCTTCTTGAATCCGATGCCATACTGCTCGTTCTGGATCGGCTCGTCAAGGATCACATATTTATCCTTGCCTCTCTGGGAAAGCTGATAGTTAGCAACACCAATATCAACAGCAACAGCGTCTGCAGCTCCGGAATCAATATTCATAAATGCAGTGTTGTAGTCCGGATTCTCTGTAAGAGATGCAAAGCTGTCCTTCAGGTCCTTATTGTCATCGTTGTTCAATGCGTCCAGTGCAGCGGATGCAGCCTGTACAACTACGTTCTTGCCCTTAAGATCCGCAAGCTTCTCAATTTCAGAATCCTTGGCAACTACGATCACCTGCTCATTGTTGATGTATGGATCACTCCATGTATAGTCATCCTCACGTCCGTTGATAGTAAATCCATTCCATATACAGTCGATCGTTCCGGAGTTCAGCTCCATATCCTTGGAATCCCAGTTGATAGGCTTCTTAACAAGTTCCCAGCCAAGATTATCACATACTTCCTGGGCAAGGTCAAGGTCAAATCCTACATATTCTCCGTTATCATCCTTATATCCGAACGGAGGATATTCAGCATCAAATCCTACGATCAGGGTCTTATCCTCAACACCTGCCTGTACACTCACTCCTGTTACCATCATTCCTATTGTCATCGCTGCCGCCATTACTACTGCAACTGTTCTTTTCTTCATGGTCATTCTCCTTTTTTCGGTTATCTCTTTATCACATGGTCACTCTACCACGTGAAAGCGTATGGTTATAGTAACATACCCAAAAGGAGCTGTCAAGAGCAAACCTTCTGCTCTGCCAGATAATCTTTGTATTTCTTTCTGGCCGTTTTCAGATATGTTCTGGAAATTGGGATTTCCGTCTGTCCGACCACAAAACTGTTCTTCTTAAGTGAAGTTACCTTCTCCATGTTAATACAAAAGCTCTGATGACATCTCAGAAAACTGCTGTCTGACAGCTGTCCCGAAAAATCCCCCAGCCTGGCTCTGCAGCTGATCTTTTTTCCATCGGTAAGATGAAATGTCACACTGTGAAGACTACTGGATATATATGCCAGATGATCGTGCTGCAGTGTATAAACCTGTTTCCTGTAGCGAAAATACAGCGCTCTTCCGCCTTCACGCCTGCATACCTCCAGGATATGTACCAGAACATGTTCCAGTTCTCCACTTTCAACCGGTTTGACCAGATAGTTATAGGCAAACACTTCAAATGCTTCTTTATAGAATTTTTCATTCTCTGCCACCAGCACAACCGGGATATAATGTCCTTTCAGGCGCATTGTCCGTACAGTTTCCAGACTCCTGCCCTGATCACCATCCAGCCCCAGAAATATCAGATCGCAGATCTTGTGTCCCTCTGCCAGTCCTTTCAGAAGACTCTCTCTGGTCCGATACAGAAGGAGCTCTGCATCAGGGACCAGTGTGGAAAGCTGCCTGTACAGCTTCTGTGCATCCTTTCGTATTTCATCACATATCGCGATCGTCATCACTGCCATTGCCGTGTTTTCCTCCCTCATGCTCTTTCTGATATTAACATTTTATTTTCAAAGAAAGACCTGCGCAATATGTGCTTCTAATTGTGCCTTGTTTTTTTGCAAATTATTGTAATTCATGATCTGTTTTCGTATAATAATGTCATATAAGCACCAAAAGGAGTACTACTATGTCTGATTTCAGCAACAAATGCCGGGAATACCTAAAGGATACAGGAGAAAACGTTTATCAGTTATCTGCTTCTTCGGGACTTGACCGTACCTCGCTACAACGTATGATCACAGGGAAACGTCTTCCCGGTATTGATTTTGTGCGCCAGTTCTGCGATTCCCTCCGGATCAATCCTTCCCAGCGCAGGGAACTGATGGAATTATATAAAATAGAAAAAATCGGAAAAGAAATATATTACAACCGCAAATATATACAGGAGCTTCTGGGTGTTATCAGCTCCCAGCAGGTCATTTCCCGGGAGGGTTTTCTCAGGCTTCCATCCTTTCCCTTTTACCGTGGAACTTTTTCTCTTGATGTGGAAAAGAAGGTCCTGAGCCTTTTTGAGGACATCCTGTCTTCCGGTTCTTCTGAAACGATCCGTACCAACCTTCCGGCCAACTGCCGGCTTCTTGTACAGATTTTTTCCCATCTTTATCCCAAATATGAGAAACTGCCACCGGTGATCCAGATCCTGCCGCTTCACCAGAACCCGTCCGCCTCACCGGATTACAACATGAATCTGGAAACCTTTCTCTGCACACTCCTTCCGATCCTGTCAGGTTTTGTGGGCTACCAGCCATATTATTACTATACTCAGACAGGCCGAGAGTTTTCCAGCTATGAACTGTTTCCTTTTTTCTTACTCACAGAAAAAAAACTGCTGCTGTTATCCTCGGATATGATGACCTGTATTTTTACTGAAAATCCGGAAGCGATCCACGCATATCAACAGGAATTCCGGCGGGTTCTTGAGAATTCCAGCCAATTCTTCCTGCAGTCGGATTCTCCGGACAGGATCCTTAATATCTTTGGTTCTATCATGCAGACAAAGATCTCAACAAATTTTGCACTGGAATCTCATCCCTGCCTTGCACTGATGTCCTATGGTCCGGGCTTTATTCAGTCATTGTTTGATAACAGGGATATCGATCTTTCCGATCCGGTCTATACCCAACTGGCAGCGGTTCTGAACCAGACTTCCTTTTCTTTTACAGAAGCTGCCTTTTCCTGCAATTATTTTACACTGAGCGGGATCCGGAAATTTGCCCGTACCGGACTCCTTGACGGACCTTATTCCTACCATCAGACCCCTCTTCCGAAAGAAGAACGAAAAAAAGCCCTCAAGCATCTTCTTGACACAGATATGGGACATGAAAAATGCAGGATCCTGAAGCCTTCCGTACTTCCTGAAACCGGGATCCATCTGGAAGTTCTGTCTGACTATTCCGTTTTTCTCTGCTTTCTTTCCGAAAAAGATACTTTTCTCTGTATCTATCTGAAAGAGACCAGTATCGGACAGGCCCTGAATGATTACCTCTGTTCCCTGTCTGAGGAAGAATCCGTATATACAAAAAAAGAAGCCCGGCAGATCCTGCTGGGACTTCTTGAACAGCTTTAAGAGCCGGTACTTCTGTGATATTCTCTTGTGAGATCCTCCAGGATCCTGTCGGTTTCTCCGGATGCGATATGCTGCTCCGGGAGACCGGCAAAGCTTTTCAGAGCCTGGTCAGTTTCCTGCCTTACCATTTCATCTGTCTTCAGATCTTCCTGTCGTTTCCTGTATTCTTCTTCACTGTGAACACTGCGGTAGGCCAGAAGATAAACCTTCATCGCTTTCTCTGAATGATTCTCCTTCCATGCTTTCCAAAAACAATCCAGCGCTTTATCCATCTGGAACAGGTAACTGTATGCGCATCCCTGATTATGCAGGATCCTTTCACGCATCTCTCCGGTGATTTCTTTCCCGCCATGCTCCAGAAGCTTCTGATAAACACGGAGTGCATTCACATACATCCGATTCTCCATCAGCGCATCACCTTTGCGTTTCTCCCGTATTTCTTCAGGTTCACGTTTTCTGGCTTCAATGCGCCCGTTTAAGGTCTTAAGCTCTTCATAAGCCAGATAATTGATCTCTTTAAATATCGGATACAGTACTTCTTCAAGTCCGGCCTCTCTTCCAATATAAGGTTTCAGCTTGGCCGCAAGCTTCGGAAGCTCCAGTTCTTCCTCTAGCCAGGTACAGAGCTTACTGCTGATCAATGAGCTGTCCACAAGATAAAGATTGTTATAAAGATAATAGCAGAGTTCTTCTATAGAATAGATATTGGTACTGATATTTTCGATATAAAACGGCTTCTCTGCCTTTTTTACCTGACATAAAATATATCCGCTCATGCCTGCTTCCTTTCTTCCTGCTCATCCCATCGTACCAGTTCCCTCCAGATCTTCCCACTGGAAGGATACATTTCGCCAAAGCCCAGATCCTCTACTGTGATCTCACAGTCTCTCGGCGATACGTATTTCAGCGTGAGGGAAAGCCTTGAAGTCCGATTAGGCCGCTTTGGCAGACCCTCAAGTGCCATGGCCACACGTTTCTTCTCGGTTTCTTCCGGAATACTTACCACAAATACCAGTTCACTGGTATCATCCAGGATCAGCTCGCAGGATGCACTGCATTCATACCAGTTGCTGCCGCTTTCGATCAGCGGATAGTAAGCCGGAGAGCCCATCACCCGCATATCCATTCCTACGTCCGCAGCCACCAGCGAATCGCTTAAATAGCGGTAACCTTTGAGTTTTTTATCCTCCAGCTTGTCCTTACCGGCTATGCAGGCTCCCTTTGCAAAAAGATTGTTTCCGTAAAAAACCTTCCGTCCCTGATGACACAGGAGCTTTACAGACTGCTGTGCCCACTGCTGGTCAAATCCTTCTCCCGTGATCTGCACACTGGAGAAGAGCTCTTTTCCGAGAGTTTTACTGATAAAACGGTAAAATTCCACATCACGGATCTCTTCTTCCGGTTCAAGCTTTGTACTGACCGGATCCTCCAGTTTTACAAGCACCGGTCTGGAAGAGCCGTTGATGGTCAGCTTCCGGAAGGTTACCGTATCGCCTGCAAAGGCATACCAGCCTACACTTCGATTCCAGGTTTCCCGTTTCTGTCCCAGCGCATAATAATAAAAGCTCTCGCCATAGTCCATAAGCATATATTTCTCACGGGAAAAACCTGCAAGGCTGCAGGCCTTCTGATAATTCCGTACCTGAAGTGTACTAAGCTCCGGCGATGTGATACAAAGGCACCGGGTATTCTTTACGATATCCTGGATTCCCAGAAATTTCAGGATTCCCCTTAGAAAATGTGCCAGAAGCTCTGCCGGCTCTTTTTCCTCTCCTGCCACCTGGATCTTTTCTTCCTTCTGACAGATATCATAAATATTTCCGATCATGATTCCGCCCTTTTCCCTGGCAAAATACTCTGCTTCCAGGCCTACGCAGTAATCACCGTGATCGGTACGATAGCAGATGCAGCCCGGAGCTTCGTACTGACTGGCTCCTACCTTCATGGAAAGAGAACGGGCTTCTTCTGCTTTTCTGTCATAATAACAGATCTGTGTGTATTCTTTTCCAATATCAATTCCTATGATCAAGTCACGAATTTCATTCATCTTTCCGGTTCCTTCTCTATGACAAACATTTCATTAACGTACTGTTCCTGCCGGACATACTGTGCCAGCTTCTCCTTCACTTCCGTGTCTTTCTCCAGTTTCCTTGCACAGAGTATCTGATTGATCAGCTGATATTTGCTGGATGCCTGGTCATTACTCTGGTTCATGGTCAGTATTTTTTCTTCCGTTTTGTGTACACCAGTTTCATCTTCTGTCTGGAAATAATATCGCAGGGTCTCTCCATAAAACAATGTAAATGCTCTGGCAAAAATTCCCTCATAGATATTTTTGAGCGGTTCACTTTTATAGTCCGGTACAGTTCCAAGACCTGTATCCAGGGAATAATACAGTGTGACCGAAGCCTCCGGTGAAGTATGATACTCTACAAAAGTCTTATCATCCAGCTGATACAGTCGCAGGATATTCTGATCCAGATTCCGGAAAAACTCAAATAGCATTCCTTCCTTTACACAGGAAGAGAGGATTTTTTCCTCCATTTCCAGATTTTCTTCATCAGAAGTTTTTTCTTCGGAAAGCAGTTTCAGAAGGGTCAGGTCACAGATCCGGTCTCCGGGCCACTCCTTTTCTCTGCGATTTTTCAGATACTCCTTAAGTCCAGGCATCTCCGGCATTTCTTTTACAAACATTCCGTAAGACATCAGAGTCAGATACGCACCGATCACACTCTCTTTTCCGGAATGGCGGATATATGCTTTCAGGATATCCTCACCCTCTGGCCGATAATCCCAGTTAAACATCAGAAGAGAAAGAATCCTCTCCTCCAGATTATAGGTATCCATCTCAAACCCACAGGCACTTTTCCAGATATCCAGAAGTTCATCCACAGGTCCAAACCGGAATTTCATCAGATACATGAGGATCACTTCATCATAGATTCCCTGTCGGTATACATGAGAGGAAAGTGCGATCAGCTCTTCGTCTTCCGCACAGTCACAGCGGATGATCATACGGCTTACCAGCTTCAGAAGCGCACGCTCCTCTACTCCTTCAAATCCAAATGCTTCCACCACGCTCATAGCCTGCGGAAACAGTCCCCGCTGGATCAGGATCTCCAGAAGGGTTTTCCGGTCGACCATGGCATATTCCCGATAATCCATCATCTCCAGACAGGCATCCAGATCTTCTCCCTGCACGTGATCCCGATAATAATCCAGGATCTTTTTGCGGATCAGCCTCTTATATTCATCGGTAAACGCCGGTGAAAGGACCAGTTTCTGAAAAATTCCCAGATTCTTACGACTGATCTCCTGACCCTGACAGTAATACAAAAGCACAGCCGGTTCATCCGCCCCTTTTTCCAACACTGCCGGAACCATCTCACGATCATCAAAAAGTGGTGTCAGATTATAATCTACCGTAGTAGCATAACGTCTCTGTTTTTCATCCTGAAATACAACGGCCGCATCTTCGCTGCAAATCCTTGGGTAAGCGATCCCATGGATACACGGATAGATTTCTTCCTGTTTCATCTGTCTGTGACGGACGATCACACTGCGAACCTTCGGATCATCCGTATACAGCCGGCAGGTAAACATTCTGGAGGCGATCACCTGCGCTTTTTCGCTGTCCGATGGTTCCCGCATGAATTCCTGATAAACAGCGGCATAATTTTCATTCATCCGGCCTTCCCGTAACTTACGGAAAGCAAATTCCTCCATGCTTTCACGATAACTTTCGTATGTCTGTGGATCACGTTCCTTCCCTGCAATGATGCATGCATACAGATAGGCACGCTTGGAATCACCGAGAGTATTGTTGTTATAGGTAAAATACATCAAAAGCGGTTTCGGCAGGACTCTCCGATAAGAAGTATCCAGTGTTTCCACATAATATTCATACAGCCGTGTGATCCGGATCCCGCGGTCCACGGCAGCGGAAAACCACTGAAAATATTCCGGTTTTCTTGGATTTCCCTTCATAATATATTTACAGATAGCTTCCACGGTATCATCCGACGGAAAGGCTTCACATCCCATGGCCATAGCACGGTACAGACTTTCGTTAAAAGCTTTCTCATAACCGGAAAGATATGCCAGGCGCATGACCAGCTCTTCCGTCAGCATCTGTTCTTTTCCTGCAAAAAGGAATACCTGGGCCCAGAACCCATTGATTCGATGCAGCAGAGACATATCTGCACAAATACGGTTCCATGCTTCCAGATACAGAAAAGGACTTGTACATCCCCGCTCAAAAAGTTCCTCCATCAGAAAGATCTTTTTTGACGGAGAAAGCGTATGATCCATTTCAAATACCAGTTTCAGAAGGATAAAGCTGTCTTCCTTCTGCATCTGGAAATTCTGTACCTTGCGGAGGGCCTGTTCCTTATCCCGGTACAGCCCGGTCTGTGTACACAGATACAGATAAATCCCTGCCAGTTCCAGTTCATTGTGATGAAAGGATTTATTCTGATAACGCTCAAGGATTTCTGAAGCCTGGTCATCTTCTCCTTCCAGATGAAGAAGATAGGCTTCCAGAAGCTGATATTCCGGATATTTCAGTCCGTTTTCGCCCATACGGTCAAGCTTCTCATGAGTAGAGGCTGTCCAGGCCTGAAAATCTGTTCTTTTACAGAGATATCCCAGGTATTCCTTCATCAGAGATATCCGGTACTGTTTTTCCAGAAGATCCAGGTTCACGGCACTCTCAGTTCCTCTGGATGCAAGAACGTGATATATCAGTTTCTGGTATGGGGTTTTTACAATGATCTCGCCGTACTGATTTCCTTTTCCCAGTTTTTCCTGGCGGATCACATAGTTTATTTCACAGGTACTTCCGATAAAATCCTCTTCTGTGACCACATGCTTACCTGCCTCCAGAAAATCCCCGTTTACCTCAATATCTGCCCGCAGGTGTCCCCATCCGCTCCTGTGGATATAAAGGGATTCCTGAACAGATTCACTGACATCATAAAAACCGGCCTCTTCTCTGTTCAGACTCAATGTCACCTTTTCCTTGGCACCGGCTGCGATCAGAAATTCCTCCAGATGCTGATAGGTCACCGGCTGCTGTGACATTCCTGCATAAAGAGAACGGATCTTCTCACTCTGATCACTCAGGATCAGGGAAAAATGTCGTTCTGTAAAGATCCGGTAAGCCTCATGGAAATCTTCCTTTACAATGTGCAGAAATTCTTCCAGAGAAGATACCTTTCTGCCTGCACTCTTCACCTCTTCCGTCTGTACCTGTACAGTGAACGGCAGCTTATATTCTCCGATACTGGTAGTAAAACACAGCCAGCCTTCAAAGCTCTCTCCCGGCCTCATTCCCTCTGCATCTACCCCATAAGGCATGCGCACTGTGGTTCCGGAAAAGCGGTCAAATCCCGGCACCAGTCTCCGGTCAGATGAAGTCACAAAGCCACTGATCCTGCGGTTGTCATCGGTACCGAAATAAATCTCATCCTTTGTAGTCTCTCCTGCCTTCAGCGTAGCGAAAATACGGTCCTGTGAAAACAGAAGCTCAGGCTGTTCATAAATAAATTTTCCGTTAAGAAGCTGTTCTATCCTCTTTTTCAAAATATATACTCCTCATCAATATACACTGATTGTTGTCACTCGTATTTTATGATTATACACCAGATCAGAATGTGGCGCAACAGGTGTTCGCCTCTGTCCTTTTTATAAAGTTTCTGTTGGAAAAGCACGAAAAGCACGTCCGGCTCATAAGCTATAAGGAAATCCCCTTTGAGGTGAACCCTTGAAAACCTTTCTGAAACCGCTTTCTTTTGCGGAAGAGCAGTTCTATCTTCTACAGCTCCAAAGGGGCGATCCGAAAGCAAAAAATATCCTTATCGAACACAATCTCCGCCTCGTAGCACATGTTGCAAAAAAATATCAGGGATGTGACGAGGATCCGGATGATCTGATCTCCATAGGCACCATAGGTCTGATCAAAGCCATTTCCACCTTTGATCCCAGCCGGACTTCCAAGCTTTCCACTTATGCTGCACGGTGCATTGACAATGAGCTTCTCATGATGTTCCGTGCCCGCAGGAAACGTTCCAGAGAAGTTTCTCTCTATGAACCCATCGGCACAGACCGAGAAGGCAACGAGATCAGCCTTCTCGATATCATTGAAAGTCCACCCGTTGATGTTGTGGATGATTGTTTCAAAAGGGACAGCATTTCCTATCTTCTCCGTTATATCCGGACAGTACTCTCCCCAAAGGAATACCAGGTGATCTGCTGCCGCTACGGTTTGAATGGCCAGGAGCCACTGACCCAGCGAGAGATTGCTGAAAATCTCTCCATCAGCCGCTCCTATGTATCCCGTATCGAAAAGAACGCTCTTCGAAAACTCCGTACTCTTTTTCCTGAAAATCAGTAAAGGGGAGAACGTTCTTTTCGTTCTCCCCTTTCCTCTCTTATCCACCCTTTCGGATCATTCACCTCTTCGGAGAATATCAAATACCTCCGGCATCTCAGTCAGTTTCACATAGATCCTCTGCTGAGCATGTGGTGCACTCGCCATAGCTTCGCCCTCTTCATTATAAATGGCTTCCACTGTGACCGGAATATTCCTTCCGTCCGGTTTCATGATCTCAATGGTCTCTCCTACAGAAAACTTGTTTCTCTGTGTCAGTCTTGCCAGACCTCTCTCATCGATCTCTTCTGCAAATCCAAGATATGTGTATTCTCTTACATATGTGTTGCTGTCATAGATCTGGGTATTCTCATCCGGCTTTCCGTAGAAAAATCCGGTGGTAAACTGACGGTAGGTACAGTTTGAGATCTGCTCCTGATACCATGGCATATTTGCATGATATTTTTCCGGACTTTCCATACAGTCGTCAATGGCTTTGCGGTAGGTTCTTGCCACTGTTGCCACATAAAGAGCTGTTTTCATACGTCCTTCGATCTTCAGGCTGTCAATACCGCTTGTAAGGATATCTTCCATATGTTCTACCATACAGAGATCCTTGGAATTAAAAATAAAAGTTCCTCTCTCATTTTCAAATACCGGCATATATTCTCCCGGACGCTTCTCCTCCACAACAGAATATTTCCATCTGCAGGGATGGGTACAGGCTCCCTGATTGGCATCTCTTCCTGCCATAAAGTTACTGAGAAGACATCTTCCGGAATAGGAAATGCACATGGCGCCGTGGATAAACGTTTCAATCTCCATATCCTCCGGAATATGTGCCCGGATCTCCCGGATCTCTTCCAGAGAAAGCTCTCTTGCACTTACCACACGTTTGGCACCAAGGTTATACCAGAAACGGTAAGTCTCATAATTGGTATTATTTGCCTGTGTACTGATGTGACGCTCAATCTCCGGGCAGATTTCCTTTGCATACATAAAGATTCCCGGATCTGCGATGATCAGTGCATCCGGTCCGATCTCCTTCAGTTCCTGAAGATATTCCCTTACACCCTCAAGATCACGGTTATGCGCCAGGATGTTTACTGTCACATAAACCTTTACACCATGGGAATGGGCAAATGCGATTCCCTCACACATATCTTCTTTTGAAAAATTCTTAGCCTTTGCACGAAGTCCAAAAGCTTCTCCGCCGATGTAAACAGCATCTGCACCATATATGACGGCAACCTTTAAAACCTCAAGGCTGCTCGCCGGAACCAATAGTTCTGGTCGTTTCATAAACCTGTTCTCCTGTTTTTACACTTACAGCCGCTCCGTCTCCAAGAGGAAGCACCGATGTACGAAGCACCGGACTGTGAGTCAGCTGCCAGAGATATTCTCTCATTCTTTTATAGATTGTACGGTTACGCCGTTCCACAAGATAATGAGATTCAATAATATCCCCTTCCTGCAGCACGTTGTCAGATACCAGCACGCTTCCCTCTTTCATCAGTCTCAGCACGTCAGGAAGCCAGTGGATATACTGGCCCTTGGCTGCGTCCATGAAGATCATATCAAAGGTTCCGGTAAGATTCTTCAGGATCTCTCCGGCATCTCCCTCCAGAAGCGTGATCTGTGACTCTCTTCCTGCGCGCCTGAAATTATCCTTTGCGACAGGAATTCTTTTTTCATAATTCTCTATGGTAACAATTTCCATATCTTCCGGCCCATACTCACACATAAGAAGTGTGGAGAAGCCTACGGCAGTCCCCACCTCCAAAATGCGCTTCGGTTGTTTCAGTGCCAGAAGCATCCTCATAAAGCTCTGCATATCTCTCCGGATGATCGGCACCCGGTCTGCAAGTGCCTTTGTCTCCAACTCCTGCAGAAATGGAGTATTCCCCATATCCAGTGAATTGATATAGGTCTGCATGCGTTCTTCTACGATCACTGGCTGTTCGATCCTTCCTTGCTCTCTTCTCCTGACAGCACTGCAATGATCCTGGTCGGTGTATAAGCTGTACTGAGAAGGTATGTACCTGCTTTGATCTGTCCGTGATATGCGGACATTCTTTCCTGTATGGTAAATGCAAGCGCATCCTTGATAAGACCCTTCTGCTCCAGTGTCTTGCCTACTTTATATGCAGAAGCACCTTCTTTTATGACTACCGTGACCTGCTGTCCCTCTCCCGGGCTCATAGCCTGCTGGTTAAACACATCGTAGCCAAACTGATATGCTGATTTTCCAACCCAGATCAGAAATACGATAATAAAGATATATACAGCGGTTTTAAATACCCCTCCAGCCAGAAAAACGCCGGCCCTGCCAACCTTGTCTCTTGTGTCTGCCATAGTCTTTCCTCCTATAAGTCAGGAATCTGTATGTCGATCCCGTCCACCAGCGTCCTGCATATCCGCTGCATCAGTCTGCACAGCGCAAGCTCTGCGTCGAGATAGGCATTTACTTTCAGGTTCTGTCTCAGACTTGCAGACTCCTGATTGAGCTGTTCCGCAATATGGAACAGCTCATCCTTGTCTGAATGATTCTGCAGTCTGAAATTATCTCCACGGAATCTCATCACTCTGGCTTTCAGCTCAGGATCCCCTTCAAGCTGGGCTGCCTGTTTCTGATATTCCTGATATTCATCGCTTCTGTGCACAGCATCGAGAAGCTTCTCGATCTCCATGCTGATCTCATCCATGAACCTACGCCTCCATAATGATAGGCAGGATCATAGGATTTCTCTTGGTCCGTTTCCACAGATACTCTCCAAGGGCATCCTTGACCTCGGTTTTGATCTTGCCCCAGTCCGTGATATTGTTCTCCAGGCAGGAATCCAGTGCAGTTTCCACAACCTGTCTGGCATGCTCCATAAGATCCTCAGATTCTCTTACATACACAAAACCTCTGGAAACGATATCCGGACCTGCGAGAACTACATTACTGTGGCGCTCCAGTGTCATAACTACGATCATGATTCCATCTTCAGACAGATGCTGACGGTCACGGAGTACGATATTTCCCACATCGCCAACGCCAAGTCCGTCTACAAAGATCGCACCTGTATGAACGCTTCCTGTCACCTTGGCATCCTGTCCGTCCAACTCCAGAACATTTCCGGAAGAAAGGATAAAAATATTCTCCTTCGGGATTCCCAGATCTTCCACAATGTGTTTCTGTGCGGTCAGATGACGGTACTCACCATGGATCGGAATGGCATATTTCGGTTTTACGAGGGAGTAGATCAGCTTGATCTCCTCCTGGCAGGCATGTCCGGAAACATGGACATCCTGGAAAATAACCTTGGCTCCCTTCATAGACAGTTCGTTGATGACCTTGGAAACTGCCTTTTCATTTCCAGGGATCGGATTGGAGCTGAAAATGATGGTATCGTTAGGCTTGATCGTGATCTTTTTATGGATATTGGCTGCCATACGGGAAAGTGCCGCCATGGACTCACCCTGACTTCCGGTTGTGATCAGAACCACCTTGTCGTCCGGATAATTCTTCACCTGATCGATCTCGATCAGTGTGTTCTCCGGGATCTGCAGATAGCCAAGCTCTGACGCTACGGAAATAACATTGACCATACTGCGGCCTTCCACAGCAACCTTTCTTCCGAACCGGTATGCAGTGTTAATGATCTGCTGCACACGATCCACGTTGGATGCAAAGGTTGCAATGATGATCCTGGATGTACGGTACTCATTAAAAAGATTATCAAATACATGTCCCACTGTACGCTCGGACATTGTAAATCCCGGTCTCTCTGCATTGGTACTCTCACACATCAGTGCAAGCACACCCTTCTTGCCGATCTCTGCAAAACGCTGCAGATCGATGGCATCTCCAAATACCGGTGTATAATCAACTTTAAAGTCTCCTGTGTGTATCACGATTCCCACCGGTGAATAAATAGCAAGTGCGGATGCATCCTGGATACTGTGATTCGTTTTGATAAATTCCACAGCAAAATCCCCAAGATTGATCACCTGCCCGTGTTTTACCTCTTTCAATTTGGTAGAACGCATAAGGTTATGCTCTTTCAGTTTGTTGCGGATCAGTCCCAGTGTCAGCTTGGTAGCATAGATCGGAACATTGATCTCTTTCAACACATACGGAAGAGCTCCGATATGATCCTCATGTCCATGAGTGATCACAAATCCCTTCACCTTGGAAATATTTTCCTTAAGGTATGTTACATCCGGAATGACCAGATCGATTCCCAACATATCGTCCTCAGGGAAAGAAAGACCACAGTCTACAACTACAATACTGTCGCCATACTCAAAAGCGGTAATGTTCATTCCGATCTGCTCCAGACCGCCAAGTGGTATGATCTTAAGCTTGGATGTTGTTCTGCGGCCGGTTTTCCGACCGGATGGCCTGCCGCCGGTCTTTGCCGGTTTCTGTGTGTTTCTGCTGTTTTTTACAGCGCCACCGGCTGCTGTTTTCTTTGCTGTTGGCCGGAAAGGCTTATCCTGACGGTTTTTGCTGCCACCACGATACTGTCTTGTTCTTGATCCGGCATTCTTTTGTCTTGCTGCGGTTCTTCTGGCACCGCCTGCGGAAACTTGTACTCTGCTCTCCGCATTTTTGTTGTCATCGTTGTTCTCGCTTTTCAAAAATCGCTCCTCCATTCAAAATTCACGTCATCCAGCATCTGCTGAAAAACTGCATATACAGCCTGAAGTTCGTCATCATCCTCGACCATCTCATAACAGGCTTCTGTGCTTCCCGGAGCTGAAATATCCTTCAGAATATATGCGTCTGCTTCCTCATCCTGTGAATCGGACACCAAAAGATAAGTCACACCCGCAATATTGGTCTGCTCCTCTACGTAAAACTCAGCAGCTGTGCCGTCGTCTGACTGAAATATTATTTTTTCCATATTTAATTCTTCCTTATCCGTTCTTGTCAAGCGGATATTCACAATCCGCATTTGCTACCTGATCCGCTCAAAATATCTATTTGCGTTTCCGATCATTCTTCCACGCCTTCCTGCTGCTCTCTTCTGTATGCGGCAGCATCCAGATATCCCTGCAGGATAAAGACTGCTGCTACCTGATCCAGATACTGTTTACGGTCTTCCTTATGCACACCGGTCTCCTCCAGAGTACGGTCTGCCGCCATGGTAGTCAGTCTCTCATCCCACATAACAACAGGCAGACCCGTACGTTTCTCCAGCATTTCCTTAAACTCCAGAGATTTCTCGGCCCGCTCTCCTACTGTATTGTTCATATTTTTCGGGTATCCCAGAACGATCTCCGTAACCTGATACTCCGAAATGATCTCTTCAATACGTGCCAGAGTACGACGAAGCTTGTTTTCCTGCTTGCGCCATACGGTTTCCACACCTTGGGCTGTCAGACCAAGGGGATCGCTCACTGCAACCCCAACGGTCTTCGAGCCATAGTCCAGTCCCAGTACTCTCATATTAACGTTCCCAGGACTTATTCTTGATATACTCGGTGAGAAGCTCCTCTACCAGCTCATCACGCTCCACCTTCATGATCATGCTTCTCGCACCCTTGTGGCTTGTGATGTAGGTCGGATCTCCGGACATAATATATCCTACGATCTGATTCACCGGATTGTAGCCCTTCTCATCCATTGCATTGTACACCAGATCCAGGACTTCTTTTACCTGAAGCTCCTGATCCGGTTTTGTTCTGAAATACTGTGTATTTCCCAGATTATTCTCTGCCATTGTCTCTCACGTCCTTAAAATATATTCTTTTTTATTTTAATATAAATTTACATAAATTACAATCTTAAATTTAACGAGGATTGCGAATACAAACTGTCAACGTTACTGTTCACTCCGTTCTCAGTAACACGCTTCGCAAAATATTACCAG
The DNA here is from genome assembly GCF_004167315.1 of Blautia sp. aa_0143. Taxonomy (NCBI): domain Bacteria; kingdom Bacillati; phylum Bacillota; class Clostridia; order Lachnospirales; family Lachnospiraceae; genus Blautia; species Blautia sp. aa_0143. Next base: position 20,107 of record NZ_RCXU01000019.1, on the reverse strand, counting down.
TGAACAAACAACCTTTCAACATACGATCCCGTTCTTCACTCCACGGCTTCACCGGTCATGATATGCTCTTCAAGAAAGCCTTCTGCCTTTACGATTACGATATCATTTACGCCATAAGCTTCCGATTTCGGTACAGCAGTTTTTATATACTCCCGGCTGTGTCCCAGATACCAGGTCCGTCCATCCTTTGTATACTCTTCCTCGATCAGTACCTCCAGGTTTTTGCCAAGCATGGATTTCTCATAATCCCCTGCATGACGATGATGCAGCTCGATCATCTTCTCACTGCGGAAGGATTTCTCCGCCTCTGTCAGCTGACCGTCCATGGCAGCCGCCTTTGTTCCCTGTCTTCTGGAATATTTGAAGATATGAGTCTCATAAAAACGGATACTGTCCACAAAATCATAGGATTTCCGGAATTCTTCCTCCGATTCCTGCGGAAAGCCTACGATCACATCCGTTGTCAGTGCCGGATTTCCATACACTTCTCTTAAAAGCTCACAGCGCTCTCTGTATTCCCCGCTTCTGTATCTGCGGTTCATCCTCTCCAGGGTCTCATCACAGCCACTCTGCAGGGAAAGATGGAAATGCGGGCATACCTTCGGCAGCGCCGCGATCCCTTCCGCAAATTCTCTTGTAACGATTCCCGGTTCCAGCGATCCCAGACGGATACGCCTGATTCCTTCGATCTCATGCACAGCACGGATCAGAGAAAGCAGCGTCTCTTTTTTCTCCTCCGGGAAATCCACTCCATAGGAGCTTAAATGGATTCCTGTAAGGACCACTTCCTTATACCCTTTTTCCGCAAGTGCACGGACCTCCTTCAGCACACTTTCAATATTCCGGCTTCTGACACGGCCTCTTGCATAGGGAATGATACAGTACGTACAGAACTGATTGCATCCGTCCTGAACCTTGATATATGCCCTTACATGTTCTGCTGTATGATCAATGGAAAGTTCCTCATACTCTTTTGTCTGATTGATCTTGATCACATGGGAACCATGGCCCGGTTTGTTTTCCGCATATTCGGCCAGTGCCTCCACAATATTGATCTTCTGGTTATTTCCCAGAACAAGATCAATGGCTTCGTCTTTTTCCAGTTTCTCGCCACCGGTCTGTACATAACAGCCCGTTGCCACCACAATCGCTTCCGGATTCATTTTTTTTGCTTTGTGGAGCATCTGTCTTGATTTTCTGTCTGCAATATTGGTTACTGTGCAGGTATTGATCACATAAATATCCGCTCCCGGCTCAAAAGGCACGATCTCATATCCCGCCTCCTCCAGAAGCTGCTGCATGGCCTCGATCTCATAGGCATTTACTTTGCAGCCCAGGTTGTGTAATGCAACTTTATTTCCCATTTTTCCTCACTTTTTTTACACTTTAACTAATTATTAAAACAATTTTTATCTCTTTTCACCTTGACTTTTTGGGTACTGACAGGTAAGATGAAAGCTGTAAAATAACAAAAATTTATCAAGGGAGGTTATTATAATGAAAACAGCTAAAATCTCACTGAATTCCATCGATAAGGTGAAAGCATTCGTAAACGAGATCAGCAAATTCGACTGCGATTTTGATTTAGTATCCGGAAGATATGTGATCGATGCAAAATCCATCATGGGTATCTTCAGCCTGGATCTTTCCAAGCCGATCGACCTCAACATCCATGCAGATGGCGCTGCTCTGGATAACGTAATGCAGATTATTTCCAAATATACAATCGACTAATCTATACTGTATATTTGAGAGGAACTGTATCGGATACAGTTCCTCTTTTTTCATGCTTTCAGAATCCTTCTGTTCTCAATGAACTCCCTTTTCCTGATATATCGGTAATTCCAGGGAACCTCTGCAGCGAGGTTCCCTGTTTGTTTTTTCTTATCTAAAAACGGATCACTGAATTTCAATGATCTCTGTGGTATTCAGAGCCGTTTCCATAAGCTCATCGATCTTCTCAGAAAGCTTCTGCTCAGAACGGCGGATCACCTTAAGATTCGGCTTTGTTACAGGATGTTTCGCTACAAAGATGGTACAGCAATCCTCAAACGGCTGAATAGAAGTCTCAAAGGTATCGATCTTTCTGGAAATACGGACGATCTCCTCTTTATCAAAGCCGATCACCGGACGATATACCGGAAGTGTGCAGACCTCATTTGTAGAAGCAAGGCTCTGTAAGGTCTGGCTTGCAACCTGTCCGATGCTCTCACCTGTGATAAGTCCGAGACAACGGTCTTTTTTAGCGAAATGCTCGGCAATACGCATCATATATCTTCTCATGATAATAGTAAGCTCATCATGAGGACACTGATCATAAATATAAAGCTGTATATCTGTAAAGTTAACTACATGGAGACGGATCGGTCCGCTGTATTTGGCTACCAGGCGGGCAAGATCCACTACCTTCTGTTTTGCGCGCTCACTGGTGTAGGGCGGTGCATGGAAATATACCGCATCGATCTTGACACCACGTTTTGCGATCATATAGCCGGCAACCGGACTGTCGATCCCACCGGAAAGAAGAAGCATGGCTTTTCCGTTTGTTCCGATGGGCATTCCGCCTGCGCCCGGAATGGTCTGGGAATATACGTAAATCTTGTCACGGATCTCAACAGAAAGATCCAGCTCCGGATGATGAACATCTACACTTGCCTCCGGGAACGCATCCAGGATACGTCCGCCAAGCTCAGCGCTGACTTCCATGGAGCTGATCGGATAGGATTTCTTTGCGCGGCGTGTCCAGACCTTGAAGCTTCCGTTAAAGTCCGGATGCCACTGCTTCATATAACCCACAACATCTTCGGCAAGCTTCTCAAAGCCCTGTTCTTCATAGATCATAACCGGGCAGATGCCTACAATACCGAATACATGCTGCAGCGCATCTACAGCCTCATCGTAATCATAATTCTCCGGGCAGAATACATAAACTCTTCCCTGCTCTTTTTTTACTTCAAAATCTCCCTCGATCTTGGAGAGTGCGATCTCCATCTGATGTACGAGAGCATCTTCAAAACGATAGCGGTTTTTTCCCTTAAGGGCAATTTCCGCATATTTGATCAGAAATGCATGTACTAACATAAAAATCCCTTTCTTCTGTATTCTCTATCGACGTGCATACCTGCGCAGCATCGGAATTGTTTTTCCCAGTGCTTCCAGGCAGTAATCTACCTCTTCAAAGGTATTTTCCTCACAGAAGCTGATGCGGACGGTACTTTCCACATCGGCTCTGCTCAAGCCTATAGCTGTCAGTGTTGCACTTGGTTTTCTCTTATGACTGGAGCATGCACTTCCTGCGGAAATATATACTCCGAATTCTTCCAGCGTATGGAGCAGGACTTCGCTTCGGACTCCATGAAAAGTCACGCTCATGATGTGCGGTGCCCCTTCTCTTAAAGGCATTCCGTTGATGGTGATGTCTCCAAGCTTTGAAAGTCCCTCTGCCATCCGTTCTTTCAGGTCATAAAGGTGCTGTATTTTTTTATCAAAATCCGTATATACCATCTCTGCAGCAACGCCAAGGCCTGCGATTCCCGGTACATTGTCCGTTCCGGAACGCATGCCGTTCTGCTGTCCGCCTCCAAGGATCTGTGGCTGTACTCTTACTTTTTCGTTGATGTAGAGGAAGCCCACACCCTTTGGTCCGTGGATTTTATGGCTGCTTACAGATAAAAGGTCGATTCCCAGTTTTTTCGGGTAAATACGGTACTTTCCGAATGCCTGGATGGCATCTACATGAAAAAGTGCTTTCGGACTTTTTTCATGGACAAGCTTTCCGATCTCTTCTACCGGCATCACGGCTCCCACCTCATTGTTCACGTACATCACAGACACCAGAATGGTATCCGGACGAAGAGCCGCTTCCAGTGCATCCAGCTTTACAACGCCCTGATGATCCACAGGAAGAATAGTCACCTCATAGCCCTGTTCCTTCAGATAAGCAAAAGGCTGGGCCACTGCTGCATGCTCTACTGCAGTTGTAATGATATGGTTTCCCATACGCTTATTGGCTTCCACACCACCGATGATAGCAAGATTGTCCGATTCTGTTCCACCGGAGGTAAAAAGAATCTCTTTTTCATTCACTTTCAGTAATTTTGCAAGGGTCTGGGCACTTCTGCGGACATAATTCTCCGCTTCCATTCCCTTTTTATGCATGGCAGAAGGATTTCCGAAATCTTCTGTCATGGTTTTGCAGACAATATCCTTTACTTCATCGAAGCATCTCGTTGTCGCGGAATTGTCAAAATATGCTTCCATAATTTATTCATCCTCCAGTTGAAACATCAGAACAGAAAGTACTGCGAGTCCTGCGGTTTCTGTCCGTAAGATCCGGTGTCCCAGGGTGATGGGTTTCGCACCGGCTTCCATGGCATCTGCCACTTCCTGCTCTTCAAAACCACCCTCAGGGCCGATAAAGACACCGATGCTTTTTCCCGGTTCGATCGACCGGATCAGTTCTTTCGTCTCTTTCATTCCCTTTGCAAGCTCATAAGGGATCAATAGAACGTCCAGTTCTTTTGCATAGACAAGGGCTTCTTTAAAAGTCATCACGGAATGTACCTCCGGCACCAGCATACGCTTGGACTGTTTTGCCGCACTTTCTGCAATCTGCTGCCAGCGGGATACTTTTTTTTCTGCTTTTTTGTTATCCAGTTTTACCACGCAGCGCCTGGTTGAAACAGGAACTACGGAATATGCTCCAAGCTCTACTGCCTTCTGGATGATCAGCTCCATCTTATCAGCCTTCGGCAGTCCCTGAAAAAGATAAATACGGTTCTGCAGCTCATAATCCGGCTCCTGTACATAGAGGATATGAAGCAGGACTTCATCCTCCCCCGCGTTTTCGATCACACAGTGATATTCTTTTTCCTTATCGCTGATCCAGAGCTCCTCGTCTTTTTTCATGCGGAGTACATTGACAATATGATTGACATCATTTCCTGTGATATGGATCTCATGTCTGTCCCTGTCGATCTGATGAGGTTCCACAAAAAATCGCTGCATGAGATCAGTCCTTTCTTGCTGTCACAGATACCCACTCGCCCTGATGAGTCACCTCAACAAGCGTCAGTCCGGCGTCTTTTACAGCCTTCACTACGACATCCTCCTTTACATCCAGAATGCCTGATGTAATGTAGTAAGCGCCTTTTTTCATCTGTGCAACGATCACCGGAGTCAACGGTACCAGAACATCTGCCAGGATATTTGCAGTTACGATATCATATTTCTCATATCCGACCTGTTCCTGAACTTCTTTGTCATCGATGATGTTTCCGATCATCATGTCAAAGGATTTCTCCTCGATCTGGTTGGCCTCCTTGTTCTCAGATACTGCCGGAACTGCACAGGGATCAAGATCTGTACCAACCACATGACCTGCACCAAGCTTCAGTGCAACGATTCCCAGGATTCCACTTCCGGTTCCCACATCAAGGATCTCCATTCCCGGCTTCACAAATTTCTTCAGCTGACGGATCACAAGCTGTGTGGTCTCATGCATTCCTGTACCAAAGGCAGTTCCCGGATCAATGTGGAGGATCATCTTGTCCTTATCTTCTGCCTTCACTTCTTCCCAGGACGGTACGATCAGAATATCGTCTACATAGAACTGATGGAAGTACTGTTTCCAGTTATTGATCCAGTCCTTGTCCTCTGTCTGGGATTCTGTGATGGTTGCCTCTCCGATATCCACAAAGCTTCTCAGATCCTCCAGTGCAGCCTTCACATCTTTCAGGATTGCCTCGGTATCCGCATCCTCTTCCAGATAGAAGTTCAGATATGCGATCCCGTCATCTGCTGGTCCTTCCGGCATAATATCCACAAACATCTGTGCCTTATCCTCATCGGTCAGCGGCTGCTTGTCCTGGATCTCCACACCTTCAATTCCCACCTCGGCAAGTGTACAGATCACAATATCCTCTGCCTCTGTTTTTGTCTTAAGTGTAAAACGGTTCCATTTCATATTTTATATCTCCTTATGCTGTATACACATTTACGGATTTTCATTCCAGTCTGTCGCCTGTTTTCTATTGTCCCGAAAACAGGCACTTCTTTTAATATACACGAATACAGAAAAAAAAGAAAGAGGCATTTTGTGCCTCTTTCCTGTTTTCACTTTATTTATTCCTCAAACATTTCCTTAACTTTCTCACGGAAACCTTTTTTCTTCTTTTCGGTTTTTTCGGAAGTCTCGGATGTGCTGTCCTCTGACGGACGGTTTCCACATGCCGCATCAAAAGCTTCCAGAGCTTTCTTTGCTTCCTCATTGAGATTTGTCGGAGTCTGGACTACCAGTGTTACATAGTGGTCACCACGAACGTTCTTGTTGCGTAATGACGGAACACCTTTGCCCTTCAGGCGGATTCTTGTATCCGTCTGTGTTCCCGGTTTCACCTCATAGGAAACCTCACCGTCTACCGTATTGATACGCATCTCACCGCCAAGTGCAGCCTGTGCAAATGTGATCGGAGCTGTTGAAAAGATATTCATATCCTGTCTCTGGAAGATCGGATGACGGGCTACATTTACCTCCACCAGCAGATCTCCTCTCGGACCGCCGTTGGTTCCCGGCTCACCTTTTTCACGGATACGGATGCACTGACCATTGTCGATACCGGCCGGTACAGATACCTGGATCTTCTTTCTGGAAGAAGTATATCCGGTTCCACGGCAGGCACTGCATTTATCCTTGATCACCTTACCGGTTCCATTACAGTCCGGACAGGTCTGAACATTACGTACCATACCAAACATGGACTGCTGAGTGTAAACGATCTGACCCTGGCCTTTACATTTCGGACATGTGACCGGTGATGTTCCAGGTTTCGCTCCGGTTCCGTGACATGTGGTACACTCATCCTTCAGAACGATCTCCAACTCTTTCTCGCACCCGAAAACCGCTTCCTCAAAAGTAATGTTCACACGTGCACGAAGATTGGAGCCCTTCATCGGTCCGTTGTTGGCCCGTCTGGTTCTGCCTCCGCCGCCGAAAAGGTCTCCGAAGATATCTCCGAAGATGTCTCCCATATCTGCGCCGTTGAAGTCAAATCCGCCAAAGCCGCCGGCTCCGCCTCCACCGCCATTTTCAAATGCCGCATGACCAAACTGATCATACTGTCTTCTCTTGTCGGCATCACTTAAAACGGAGTAAGCCTCTGTCGCCTCTTTGAATTTCGCTTCAGCCTCTTTATCACCCGGATTTACATCCGGGTGATATTTCTTGGCCAGCTTACGATATGCTTTTTTTAATGTTGCGTCATCGGCGTTTTTATCCACACCTAAGACTTCATAATAATCTCTTTTATCAGCCATTGTAATTATTTCCTACTTGTCTTAGACTTCCTTGTAATCAGCATCTACAACATCATCGCCGTATCCTGCTTCATTTCCGCCCTGGGCACCAGCGTTTCCGCCCATGTTGCCCATATCCGGTCCAGGACCAGCCTGACCCTGAGCCCCCTGAGTCTGCTCATACATCTTGGAAAACAGCTTCTGAGCGCTCTCCATCATCTTCTCCTGTGCAGCTTTGATGTCTGCAACCTGAGAATCAGTAAGCTCCTGTGCATTTGCTGTCTGTGCAAGAAGATCCTTCAGTGCATTGAGGTCTGCCTCAACACTTGCTTTATCGTTTGCATCAAGCTTGTCGCCTGCTTCCTTCAGTGCATTCTCAACCTGGAATACCATGGAGTCTGCATTATTTCTTGTGTCGATCGCCTCTTTACGTTTCTTATCCTGAGCCTCGAACTCCGCTGCTTCTTTGACAGCTTTGTCGATATCGGAATCGGACATGTTAGAACCAGCTGTGATCGTGATGTGCTGCTCCTTACCTGTTCCAAGATCCTTAGCGGATACGTTAACGATACCGTTGGCATCGATGTCAAATGTTACCTCGATCTGCGGAACACCACGACGTGCTGGCGGGATTCCATCCAGACGGAACTGGCCGAGGGATTTGTTGTCTTTTGCGAACTGACGCTCACCCTGTACAACGTTGATATCTACAGCTGTCTGGTTGTCTGCTGCTGTGGAGAAGATCTGGCTCTTCTTTGTAGGAATTGTAGTATTTCTCTCGATCAGACGAGTTGCGATACCACCCATTGTCTCAATGGACAGAGACAGCGGAGTAACATCCAGAAGAAGGATATCACCGGCACCTGCATCACCTGCAAGTTTACCACCCTGTACAGAAGCACCAAGTGCAACACACTCATCCGGATTCAGGTTCTTGCTCGGCTCTTTGCCTGTTAACTGTCTTACCTTATCCTGTACTGCCGGGATACGGGAAGAACCACCAACCAGAAGTACCTGGCCAAGCTCGGAAGCTGTGATACCTGCATCAGACAGTGCACGACGAACCGGCTCAGCAGTCATCTCTACAAGGTCATGTGTCAGCTCATCAAATTTAGCTCTTGTAAGGTTCATATCGAAATGCTTCGGTCCCTCAGCTGTAGCTGTGATGAACGGAAGGTTGATGTTTGTTGTTGTTGCGGAAGAAAGCTCTTTCTTAGCTTTCTCAGCTGCCTCTTTCAGTCTCTGAAGAGCCATCTTGTCGTTGCTTAAGTCTACGCCCTCTGTTCTCTTGAACTCAGCAAGCATGTAATCTGTAACTTTCTTATCAAAGTCATCTCCACCAAGACGGTTATTACCAGCTGTGGAAAGAACCTCGATAACGCCATCACCGATCTCAATCACGGATACATCGAATGTACCACCACCAAGGTCGTATACCATGATCTTCTGCTCTTTCTCATTGTCAAGGCCATATGCAAGAGCTGCTGCTGTAGGCTCGTTGATGATACGTTTTACATCAAGACCTGCGATCTTACCTGCATCTTTGGTAGCCTGACGCTGAGCATCGTTGAAGTAAGCCGGAACTGTGATAACTGCCTCTGTTACTTTCTCACCAAGATATGCCTCTGCATCCTTTTTCAGTTTCTGAAGGATCATTGCGGAGATCTCCTGTGGAGAATATTTCTTGTCATCGATGGTTACACGGTAATCGGTACCCATCTCTCTTTTGATAGAGGAGATCGTTCTGTCTGCATTTGTAACTGCCTGACGTTTTGCAGGCTCACCTACCAGACGCTCTCCTGTTTTTGTGAATGCTACAACGGATGGTGTTGTTCTTGCGCCTTCTGTATTTGCGATAACTGTCGGCTGTCCACCTTCCATTACGGCTACACAGCTGTTTGTTGTACCTAAGTCAATACCAATAATCTTTCCCATGATTTTTTCCTCCTGTTTTAGTCTGTATCTGTTAAAATAAAGTTTGTTGTCAGTTAGTTCGCAACCTTCACCATACTGTGGCGTACTACGAAATCCTTGTAAGTGTAACCCTTCTGGAATTCTTCCACCACGATGTTCTCTCCAACCTCTTCATCCTCCACATGCATCACTGCATTATGGAAATCCGGGTTGAATTCCTTTCCCACTGCTTCGATCGGCTTCACACCAAGCTCATCCAGTGTTGTGGTAAGCTGCTTGTAGATCATTTTCATTCCATCTGCAAAAGCATCGCCTTCCTGTGCCTGTGCAAGACCTCTTTCGAAGTTATCCACAACCGGCAGGATCTTTTCAACGATTTCTTTTGCTCCGATGATGTACATGCTGGATTTTTCTTTTTCCGTTCTTTTACGGAAATTATCAAATTCAGCCATGGTACGCTTCAGGCGATCGGTAAGTTCCTCCACCTTCTGCTCAGATTTATCTTTTTTCTTCTTTCCGAAGAAGGAAGTTTTTGATTTTTCTTCTTTTTTATCCTCTGAGGCAGCTTCTTCGCCTGGAGTATTATTTTCTTCCTCCGGCAGATCTTCTCCCTCCGGTGTCAGGTTTTCTTCTTCCTGATCTCCGTCAGTTACGGGGATTTCCTTCTCCGCTTCCTGCTCTTCGGATGTTTTCTTTGTTTCCTCCGACACTTTTTTTCTACCGCCTTTCTAAGTTTTCTTCTTTTTCAAAACGTCATCCAGATGATTCTTCAGTTCCTTCAGACTGTCCACTACATTCTCATAATCCATTCGTTTGGGACCGATGATCCCGATGGTTCCGTACATTCCGTCTCCCAGTTCATATCTGGCAGTTACAATGCTGCAGTCCTTCATGGTCTGGATTGGCATCTCATCACCGATGTAAACCTGAATTCCTGTATTCTCTCCATCTGACATCTGTTCTTTTACAAGATCGGCAAGTTCATGCTTCTCCTCAAATGCGGAGATCAGCTCCGTTGCCTTCTCTTTATCGGCAAGCTCCGGATACTTGAAAATGTTAGTTGCACCTGAAGTATAGATCTCCATATCTTCCTCTTCCACATGAATGGTGGCTGCCACTGCATCCAGAACCGTTGCCACCACACCGCTGTGGCTGCCTGCCTGTTCCTTCAGTCTGGCGATCATCCCAAGGTTGATATCCTGGATTGGAATCCCATTGAGATTGGTGTTAAGAAGAAGATTCAGTTTCAGGATCGTCTGGTCGTCCATTTCCTCATCCAGATTGATGATCTGGTTCCGGACTGTGTTGTTGTCACTGACAACCACTGCCACAAGCTGAAGCTCGCTCATCCTCGACAGCTGGATGAACTTGACCTTGTTGCCGCTGTACTGCGGAACGGAAACCATGGTAGCATAGTTGGTATTGGAAGCAAGAACCTTCGCAACCTTCTTAAGCACCTTATCCATCTTATCTGTCTTCTCAATGATCAGATCTCGCAGCTCTGCGACCTCCGCTTCCTTCTCCTTCATCAACTCATTGACGTAAAGTCTGTAGCCCTTATCTGAAGGAATCCTTCCTGCTGAGGTATGAGGCTGGACGATATAGCCCATATCTGTCAGGTCTGACATTTCATTTCGGATCGTTGCGGAACTGACATTGAGATCCGCATACTTGGAAATGGTCCTGGAACCAACCGGTTCTCCGGTTTCCATATAGGTCTTGATGATTGCTTTTAAGATTTTTTGCTTGCGCTCATTCAACACCTCTTCCATGAATCCATCTCCTTTCCTTTTTATTCTTTCCTGACGGATGTTGATTCTTTTTTTACATCTGTTAGCACTCATTTTAGTGGAGTGCTAACATCTACAGTCTTTAAGATATCACCATGTAAAATATTTGTCAATATGTTTTGAAAAAAAGTTCTTATTTTTTCAAAACAAAAAAAGCATCAGTACGATGCTTTTTTGTAATACTGGTCTATGCAGTTCTGTGCCCCGGCAAAAAATTCCGCTTCTGTTTTCTGTCCCAGCATATATTTCTGAAATTCCGTTCCCATGGACGAAACGGCTTCTATGGAATCGGCACACAGTGGTCTTGCTTTCAGCTTATAATCTTTCAGATATTGCCGGATCATTTCAATGCCATCCAGATCAAAATTCTTATCCTCGATCACATCCAGTCTTGCCGGACACATTTTTGTCAGCTGTCCGTAATTTTTACTGGCCTCATATCCGGACACATACTGAAGGAACTTCAGAGCTGCTTCTTTATGATCAGAATTTTTATTCAGTACATACTGCCAGGTTGCGATATTGGTCACCTTCTCGTCAAATTCCGGAAATGGTGCCATATGGATCTTATCTTTTCCATACACGCCTGCATTCTGAAAAGTACTCAACACACCGGTATACATAAACATACATCCATACTGGCCGTTTATAAATTTTTCATTCAGCTGGTCATGCTGGTCGATCAGATTCTCCTCTGATATCATCCCTGTATCCAGCATTCGCTTCATATATTCTGCCGCTTCTCTTGTTTTCGGATCCGTCCAGTCTGTATAATCTCCTCCGAAAAAATCGACATACTCGCTGATACTATTATATATGTAAGAAATCTCCCATGCATCCCCATATGCATATTTTCCCGTATTCTGAAGCTTTTTCTGAAGGATCTCAAGATCACTGAGACAGGAGAGTCTGTCCAGACCAGCCTGATCCAGCAATTCCTGGTTCACCCAGAATGCCATGATATCCATCCTGAACGGTACCGAAAAAATATGTCCGTCTGACATGCATATTTCTTTCAGGTATTCCTGCAGAAAATTCGCCGCTGTCTCCTCTGTCATAACCGTATCTTCCAACGGAAGAAGAAATCCCTTATGTTTAAATTCGGATATCATCTCATCATTTACTGTGATCAGATCAACAGAATCATCTCCTGATGTCAGAAGAGTTGCTATTTTGGCCTGGCGATTGTCCGCATTGGCCGGACATTTTTCAATATGGATCTTTATTCCAAGATCTTTTTCCGCCTGGCTGATAAAAGAATCAAAGCCTTCTGTGCCTGCATCCACATGAAGGATCGTCAGTTCCTGTCTGTTCTCCGGCACAATATCAGATGCAGCCTCCTTCTTCTGGACTCCACATCCTGTCACTGCCAGAGCCAGGGCAAATACCCCGCAAAATACCTGTTTTTTCAATCTCTACCACCCTTTTTATCTGGGCCATCTATCCTCTTTTGACATCAACGGCTGGAACGGTGCATGAGGAAGTGTCTGATACCAGTACGCTACACTTGCCACATCATCCTGTCGTTCAAACAGGCCACGGTATCCGACGCCTATCTGCTGAATCGTAACGCGAAGATCCTCTTCAAAGCAGATTGGATCCTGTAAATGCCATCTGTAAAAGCCTCTCATTGGCGGGCAGTCATCATTATGATAAAAATTGTGGATCAGCTCGTCATGGGCAGAATAATACGGATATCCCAGATACGGCGTGTTATAATTCTGTTCCACGGTTTTTCCATCCACCTGTTTGGCAAAGCTCCAGGAACCACCAAAGTAATCTTCCGTTCCTGTTCCACAGATGGTCGGATACTCCTCATCTCCGTCAATATAAAACTTCATTTCTCCCTCGCCCCACCAGTAACGTTCCAGTGTGGTAAGTGCCATGTAGGTTCCTATATAATGGCCTTTTCCTTTTACTCCATCCAAAATTGTATAATCTTTTGTTTTTTCTGTCAACCGTTCCCTTCTCCACTGCGCATGGAAATAAGCAATATCGTCCGGAAGCTCATCATAGAGACAGTAATCTACCTGATAAAAGAAAGCCGGGATTTTATTTGCATGCTGGTTTTCCAGTGTGATCTTTGCTTTCTTCTTAAACGGCATCGGGAAATAGCAGTTAAAGCCCCTGTTTGGAACAACAGCCACCGGAACAGAATTTACAAAACATTCCCTTCCGAATCCGCAGCAGAAGAAATCACCCAGAGGACTTTCCACGGAAGGAGTTTCCTCGTCATCCCAGTACATACGGATTACAAGATCTCTCAGTACAAAGCAATCTGCCTCTGTAGTCTTGTTATCAACGGTGATCCAGATATGATTGATCTGTCCCGGTCCTTCCATTTCTGCCAGAGTTACCACAGTTCCCGGCTCAATATCCCTGAGACACGGGCTTCCTTTTCTGGACGGTCCCAGATGACTTGCAGCCATACCGCCTCTGCCTTTTTCTCCATGAGGATTTTCTGCGTTGATCGCACGGCTTTTTCCATGCTTTGCAAGTGCGATCCCTCCCAGTCCGCCTGTAAATGCCTGATACATATCTGTTTTCTCCTCTCTTTTGGAAATTAAAAATATTATATTTACGCTTTTACTCCACCTGCCATGATACCATCCATGATCTGTTTCTCAAAAACAGCTACAAAGATAATGATCGGAAGAAGGATGATCCATCCCATGGCGCTGACCAGATCCCACGGAACTCCATACATGTTGTCACGTAACGGAAGCTGTACGATGGAAACAGAAAGTACCTGAATACCATTTGAATAAAACAACGGTGTGAAAAAGTTATTCAGACAGGTAATAAAGTTGATAATGCAAACCGTAGCGATTGCCGGCTTCATCAGCGGCAGAACGATCGTAAACAGTCTCTGTGAAAAAGATGCGCCGTCAATAGCAGCTGCCTCCTCCAGTGAGATCGGGATCTCACCGACAAAGTTTCTGAGGATCAGAACCGTAAACGGTATAACGGTACTGATATAAAGAAGGATAAGTCCCGGATATGTATCATACAGCTTTACCTTCTGCATAAACTCATACAGCGGGCGGGCTGTGACAACCTCAGGGATCAGCATGGTAGCCAGAACAAACGCAAATGCAACAGAAACTCCCTTTGAGTTAAATCTTGAGAAGCCATAGGCAGCCATTGCACACAGCACGGTACTGATCACAAGTGTAATGCCTACGATCAGAACTGTATTTCCGATCTTTGAAAGCAGTCCTACATTCTGTATCAGAAATTTATAGCTTTCCAGTGTGGGATGATCCGGAAGATAATCGATCGGTGTTTTAAACAATTCTCCTGACGGTGTGATCGAAGAAATAAAGATCCAGTAAACCGGGAACAGGATCAGAAAAGCCACAACTGCAAACAGAACCCATCTTCCAACGGCTACCACTCCATGATAAACATTATATTTTCCTGTATTCTTCACGATAATTCCCCCTAACTGTCAAACTTATTCATAACACGTATATTCAGCCAGCTGAAGATCGCCATTACAACAAACAGCAGCATAGCCAGCGCCGAAGCATATCCTACGTTTAGATTTGTAAATGCTTCTGTTGTGATTCTGTATGCGATCAGCGCAGTATCCTCTCCAGGGCCTCCAGATGTCATGGAATAAACCAGATCGAAGGTTGTCAGTCTCCAGAGTGTGAACGGAATACATAAAGTCAGGACATTTTTTGCGATCAGCGGAAGTGTGATCCGGAAAAAGCTCTGGATCCCGTTTGCACCGTCTACCTTTGCTGCCTCATAGATATCGCCGGAAATAAACTGAAGTCCGGAAAGTACAAGAATTGCAAAGAACGGAAGGTCCTTCCACAGGTCCATTGCAATTACCGCTGCTCTTGCAGTACCTGTATTGATCAGCCAGCTGTTCTGGTAACCCGGTACAAACCAGCGGATAAAATCATTGATCAGACCATAATCATTGTTAAATGCCCATTTTGCAGCCATACCGGCTACTACTGCAGGCATAGCCCACGGGATCAGCACGATGGTCCTCAGAAAACGGCGGCCTTTGAATTTCATATTCAGGATCAGTGCCAGGATAACTCCGAGGATCACATGAAAGATCATGGAAGCAACCACAAATATTGCCGTAAAGCTGATCGATGTGAGCACTTTAGGATCAGAAAATACCTTCAGGTAATTCTTGAAGCCTATAAATTCATTGATACCTGCAAGGATACTGATATTAAAGAAGCTGTTTTTCACAGTCATCAGAATGGGATATACTGTTGTAAAACCTCGAATCAGTACAACCGGCAGGATCAAAAGCCATGGTATCCACTTCATATTTTTTTTGCTTATTGTCATGGAACTTTCCTCCCTGTTCATCAAGCAATGTAAAGCAGACTTTTACCTCTGCTTTACATTGCTGTTTTTTTATATCTTTTACTTATACATATCTACCACATCCTGAGCCTTCTTGCAGAACTCATCAACTGTAATCTCGTCTTTCATACAGGACTGGAAGATTGTTCCCATATCGCTGATAAATTCCATTGTCTGTGCCACCATCGGACGTCCCTGTACATTGCATTCATTTGCATATCTGCTGTACATTTCTTTTGCCGGGTCAGAATCCGGAACTACCTTCTCTGCAACATCCTTTCTTGCAGGATATCTGTCAAATGCTTTATAGGAAGCTTCCATTCCGCCTTCATCAGCCATATACTGGAGGAATTTCACAGCTGCATCTTTATTCTTGGATGCTTTGTTGAGAACATAGCTCCAGGAATCTGTAAAGATCGCACGCTCTCCCTTGCCGCTGAAATCCGGTACCATTTCCATGTGGATCTTATCTGCGCCAAGCATATCTGCCTTTGCATAATCTGTTCCAAGGCCCCACATGAACCAGCATCCGTATTTTCCGTCATTGATCTTCGGATTCATCTGGTCATATTTATCTGCAATCTGTTCGATGGATGTTTCTTTATTAGCAACCAGATCGTGAAGGAACTGAACTGCTTCCTTGTTTTCCTCTTTGGTCCAGTCAAAATAATCGCCGCCGAACATGTTTACAAACTGTGCAAGCTCGTTAAATGCATAGGTTTTCTCCCAGGAACCGCCGTAGCCGAATCTTCCGTCCTTGGAAACAGCCTTCATATACTTCATGAAATCCTCTTTTGTATCAATGGATTTGATTCCGACCTCATCCATGATCTCCTGATTTACCCAGAATGCAAGATATCCTGTATAGCCTGGAACACCGACGATGTTTCCGTCCTTATCTGTGATCATATCCTTTACATATCCCTGGGCAAACTGATCAGCGATATCATCTGTCATTACTGTATCGTTCAGTCCTTCCAGCCATCCGGAATTTTTAAATGCCGCGCTCATCTCATCGTTGATCTCAATGACATCCACGGAAGTATCTCCTGTGGAAAGCATTGTGGTGATCTTCTGCTGACGGGTATCTGTATCTGTAGGTGCCGCAATTACATTAATGTTCAGGCCCGTGGCATCTTCCACATTTGCAAGCCAGTCCTCAAAATCCGGGTCTGTGGTGTTGACGCTGTATAAGGTAAGATCATATTTTTCCTTTGCGGAAACAGTAACCACGTTACCTGCCATACCCACAACCATCGCTGCTGCCAAAACTGCACTCATTACTTTTTTCTTCATATCTTTCTTCCTTTCTGGACATTTTCGTGTTTGTCCACACCTGTTTTTGATGGTTTAAGGATACCAGAGAGCCCCCTCATTCTAAATACAATATTTTATGATTTATTTATATTATTTTTCGTTCTCTTGTATTTTTGTTGTTAATTTTTTATAATCCTTTTATATAATCTATATTTGTAACGGCTTTTTTCACAGCTGGATTCGGTTTCATTAATTTGTTTTTGACATAAAGGAGAATATGTACTATGAAATTCCACAAATGTATCCCACCCATTTTTTCCTCATTTCGCTATAAGCTCCTGCTCGCATTTCTGATCGCAACTATGGTACCTCTGATTTCCCTGACCTTCATCAGCTATCACATTTCCTATAACATTGCCAGAGATCGTATCATCGATTCTGCCGTAATGACTGACAAGCAGCTGGTCTCTCAGCTGAACGACCGCCTCGGTCAGGTTGAAAATGTAGCAGATACCATACAGTTTCAAATGTACTCCCTAAATCAGCCTTCCTCTAATAAGGTAGATGCACTGAAAAAATTCACCACTGTAAAAAACAATATTTCGCTGTATAAATCCACATTCGATTTCTTCCATATATATGTTTTTCTGCAGCCCGATCAGCTCGGTTCAAAAGAAAGCCTGTACTTCTTTTCCACAGATGAGCTTTCTGCATATGGTCTGGATAAAAATATTGTTTCCGGTTCAGGCTTTTCCTCTGTCTGGATACCGGTTTCCAATATGCCTCTGCCTAAAATACTGTCCACAAAAAAATCATCTGCCGATGTGATCCTCTGCGTCCGGGCACTGAAAAATCAGGCCACCGGTATTCTGGAATACGCCTACGGCATTGCTCTGGACACCTCAGAGCTTACCACTTATCTGCAGCCTGCTGCTTTGGATTCCCGCATATACAGCTACATTCTCACAGATCACGGAGAGATTGCAGCAAAAAATACATCCTCACTGAATTTATCCGGAATTTCCAAAGCACAGTTTCAGAAACTCAAAAAAAATGCAGATTCTTCTTTTCACAGCGGCGAAAAATATTATAACTGCTGCACCTTAAGCAATGGCTGGCTTCATGTTACCGAAATCCCGGAAAGCTATATTCAGGGCAACACGCACATCCTGATCCGTGCCTTACTGATCACTGTCCTTATTTTCTTGCTCCTTACTGTTATCATCGTTATCCTGTTTTCCGAAAATCTTACCCGGAAGATCACTGCACTTTCCTATGCAATGGAAGCCTTTCAGCTGGGATATGACCCGGAACATCTATCTATCGTTACTGTTCCCCACCCGGATGATCCTTCCAGGTATGATGAGATTGACAGACTGGGCATCACCTTTGAAGATATGCAGCACACAATAGCCGGAAACCTGAAGTCCATTGTAAATCTTTCCGTAAACGAAGAACGTCTGAAATACCAGCTGCTCCAGTCACAGATCAATCCGCATTTTCTTTACAATATCCTGGGATCGATCCGTACCTGCCAGTCCCTTGGAAAGCTTGACATTGCTGATCAGATGATTGCAAATCTGACTGCCTTTTACCGTCTTACCCTGCGTAAATCAAAGGAACTTATTCCTATTAAAGATGAATTGGAAATTGCCCGGCTTTATCTGGAAATGGAAAAGCTCTGTCATAAAGATAATCTGGACTGGGAGATCGAAGCAGAAGATGGAATCGAAAATTTCCTGATCTGCAAGTTTACACTTCAGCCATTTCTCGAAAATTCCATTCTGCACGGAATTTCTTCGGGCACACCAGCTGTTTTCATTTCGATCCATGTTCTTTATGGCGATGATACGGTTGTGATCTCCATTGAGGACAACGGTGCCGGCATGGACTCTGAAACCCTTGCACAGCTGCGCCATGCTATTGAGCATAATGTTATTGATTATGAGAAGCATTTTGGAATTTCCAACGTAAGTTCCCGTATTTCCAACCCATTATACGGAAACGGTTCCGTAAGGATCCGCAGCAACCCCGGAAACGGCACATACGTCACCATTGAATTCGAACAGATGGAGGAAGATATCGATGAAAAAAATAATGATCGTAGATGATAATTACTTATCTGCAGAAGGTATCGAAAAAAACATAGACTGGGAAACGCTGAATGCAGAGATCATCCATGTCTGCTACAATGGAACCTCTGCTATCGAAGCCATGAAAAAAGAACCGGCAGATCTGATCATTTCTGACATTGAAATGCCTGATCTTGACGGCATTTCCATGAGCCGTCAAGCTCTTGAGATCAATCCCATGGTGAAGATCATCCTGATCAGTGCCTATGATAAATTTGAATATGCAAGACGTGCTCTGCTCCTCGGTGCTCTGGATTATATCGAAAAGCCTCTGGATTATGCCTATCTTATCCAGAAGGTAAAAAACGCTTTTGCACTGATGGAAAAGGAACAGAAAAATCTCCAGCTTCTGAAACAAAGCAGGCCTCTTCTTACGGAAAAATTTTTCCGCGAGATCACACACCTTCCGTCTTCTGAAGCAGCCTACCGACTGAAGCCTTATCTTAAGTATCTGAACCTGGAGCTGAATTATGATTTTTATACAGTTGTTATTCTGGAGCTTGAAAATGCTCCGGATCTAAAAGCTGTTTACGGGATTGAAAAGTTTCAGATGGAGCTTTTCAACCTTCAGGATCTGATAACTGAGGAAACCGCTTCTCTTGATTTTGTGTATCTTCTCCCGGATATGGATGGCTATCTGTGCATTCTGGGACACAGCGGCTGTCAGTCCAACAGCTTCCGCCAGCTTACCAGCGGACTTATTTCCTCAATCGCAGATGCCTGCCAGCCACTGGGACTTTCTCTCAACGCAGGCATTGGAACAATTGTCCAGGATTTCTGGAACCTGAACCATTCTTATAAAAGCGCCGTACATGCACTGGAATACAGATTCTTTTTCCCGCATCAGAATATCTTTGACGGAAGAGAGGCTCTGGGTTCCGATCTGTCTGTTGCAGATTTTTCAGATACAAAGGAGGATGAACTGATCCGGCTTCTCTGCAAAAAGGATACCGCTGCCATAGATCTCTGGTTTCAGAATTTTTCCGACTGGCTCACTCAGAAATTTCGCACAAAGAATTTCGCTTTCATACAGATTTATTCTCTTCTTGGCCGGATCCTGAAATTTTTCTATGAATTAAATCTGGATACGCATGACCTTGAAGCTAAAATTTTGTATGTTTACAACCACATAAATGAGTTTCATAATACGGAAGAGCTATGTCAATGGCTGAAGGATCTGTGCCATCTTTTATGTCGGAAGCTTGATTCCTCCATGAATGATTATCACCAGAAGCTCTGTGAACTGGTGATTTCCTATATCAACGAACACTACACTGACAATACGCTCTGCCTCAATGATATTTGTTAACTTCCAGAAATTTTACAACTAAATCGAGCTTCTCCTGATGTAACCGGTACAGATCAAAAACACACTATTTA